>NZ_NSFW01000035.1:0-28148 GCF_002294905.1 Mesorhizobium sp. WSM4308
GTGCTCACGTAGGCGCCAGCAAGCGCGTCACTGTCGCGTTTCTAATTGCTGCGACCTACCCTGCGAATTGCCCCTTTGCGACATTTCAACTTTGCTGAGCGCGCGACATTCGAACTTGGTTGCAACATCACAAGTTTAGGTTAACATTTCTTCACATTTCAACGTATTGGCAGCACTTTATCCAAGTCTTTCCGATTGTCCTCGACAGAAATACGATCAGCTTCCAACAGTCAAGCCTACTTTAAGCCTCAGATCGACAGATAGATGTTGAATGGCCGCATCTCACCGTCTGATTAAAACTCGGCGGTCGACTATGGACTCTTCTTAACCGCCGGCGTCCCAAGTCAGACTATATCGGCCTTCGCTCGCTCGCGTCCCCTCTCGGTGCACTCACCTATGCGGCATGCAATAGACGCCCTCGGATTCCATCAGTACCGCGCCACCCTTCAACTCGCTGAGTGCGCCGGCCCACGCTTGCGAATAAGTGCGGCTGGCATCCACGGCCGTCAGCCAAAGAACGCGATTGTCGGCCAATTCAACTTTAACTTCCTGCTGCAAAGGACTCCCCTGCACGGTCTGTTGATAGTGGCGTTTGATCCTGACATTGCTGGCCGGAAACTCGGCTTCGTTGCTGCCGTAGTTCAGCACAAATCCAGTGTGGTCCTCAGCCACCGAACAACTGCCATCGCGCTCGCACACGATTTTGGCTGCGGTCTTGCAGTCCCATTTCAGTGAAGCCGGCCACATAGGGTTGTCCACGTTTGATCGCGGCTTGTCGCTCTGACCAGCCACCGCCAACACTGTGCCTGTGTTCATAATCACAGCGGACAGGAGAAGCGCCTTGAACACTTCAAACCTCCCTGAAATTGTCACCATCGTAGCACCTCGTCCTGCGTGATCGCCTGGCTCATGGGATGTTGAGAGTGAACCAGCTTTTCTGGCGCACGCCGTTCGCGTCATCATACTCGATAAACCAGGGCTTTCCGCGCATCGGTCGAGGGATGGTGTAGTAAGTGGGGCCATTACCAAGGGAATGCCCTCGATCGTTTCCCGCGGTCTGGATTGTTGCCGCAACCACCTTCCCGTCGATTTCGATTTGGACCGGACGTGAACCGTCTCCATGATGCCCGCCGAGGGCGTTGTTTTTGAAAACAACGGGCAAGGAGAGCCTATCGGCCGCGATGCGGCAGATGTTCCGTTCTTGACCTAAGCCCGGCCGATCGGATTCGGAGCTGCCAACTGCTTGCCAGCCAGACGGACAATCCTCATACTTCTCAAATCTCGCCGCGCTGGAGTTGGCTTGCGGACAGGTCGGCCAGTCAAAACCCGGAGCTTCCATCGCCGCAATCAACTTGTAGATCGGCGGGTGGCACGAGGAGGTACCTTGCCAGTCGCCGGAAAGACATAGGAGGACCTGACAGCCCCATTCCGACGCTTTTGATTGGGATGGAAGAGCTGCGGCGCCCGCGATGGCGACGGCACCCCCTAGTAGGAATTTGAGTATGGTCATAGCCTTTTCCTCGCTGCTGATTTGACAGTTTACTATGGATGATCCGCGCGAAAAAGGACAGGTCGAAAAGGTAGGTTTGTGCGACTACATCGATTTATGAAACGAGACGACGGAGGCGTGGTCAACAACCCGTTGCGCGCCAACATTGCACTGACGCTTGAGCAGGAGAGAGCCAGACGCGGCCTATCCCACATGCACATGGCAGAACTGTTTCGGACCGCCGAGGGCGAAAAACTGGCCTATCGAACCTACATTCAGACTGTGCGTCAGAAAAATAATGTCACATTGATGACGCTGCAGATCATGGCAAACGGCTTGCAACTGTCTTTTGCATCACTGCTCGCCGGCGGCAAGAAAGTTCCGGAATGGGCGCATCGGTTGGACGACAATGCGATTCGCAAGCGGCTGGCGCACATCATCGATTTTGAGCGACAACGACGTACTTTGCACCGCTATGAGATGGCCGAACTAATCGGCGTGGCGGAGGCGACATTCACGAAACTGGAACGCGCGAGCGGCAATATCAGCGTGGACACGATTGCGGCGATCGCCAAGGCGTTGAAACTTGATCCAGCGACCTTCCTCTTTTCCGAAAAGATCCCGCCTGGCGGAGCCGACATCTAGCCGCCTGACGAGTGTTCCTAAAGGGCCTGTAATACGCCCGCCCCCAGCCGGCGACCGCTCCCATGCCCCTGCCCGTCAGGCCTAGCGGCCGACTTTAGACTAGCACCCCCGCCGCGGCTGTCGAGCCGCTGCTGTCATCGTCGGCTGCTAGCCTGTTGCAGCGGCGGGGATGATAAGGGACTTTAACATGGACGACTGTGCCGGCGTCGGGAATTCTGCTGATGAAGAGCTTCCTCTTGAGGGTCGAAACCATATGAGAACAAGCCGTCAAACCTAGCCCGGTGTGATTGCCGGCGCGTGTAGAGTAGAAGGGTGTCGTGACTTTTGCCGGTGTCACGCCTGCGCCGTTGTCGGCCAATTCCAGGGGTCGGTTCCGGTAGGGGGGCGACCCAGATTCATCACTTTAGTGTCGTGATGCCCACCAGAGAATTTGCTGGTGAACTGACCGGCCAACGCCAAACTCATGCTTGCCGGGCAGACTTGTCAGCACGCGACAGAAACCGCTTCAAGCTCAAACCGGCCAACAAAATGTATGGCGGCATGGCGAGCGAATAATGACCACAGTTTAATTCCAAAATATTTGGCCTAGCTCCGGCGTCCTTCAGCCTCTGCATGAACCTCTCCGATAGCTCTGGCAACACCACTTTGTCTCTCTTAGCCAACACAACGTGAAGACCGAGATCAGGCCGTGCCAAACTATCTGCGTAATTCTCCAAGTTAAGTGGACCCCAAGCCCTTCTGAGCTCGGTCAGCTTAATCGCTGGCTCGAGACTAGCACGTATCAATCGTGTCGCGCGACCCGCCCAAACCATATCCGCTAGACTCCCCGCCGTGAGAAACAACGAGGCTTTCGACACAGCCGAGTCGTGCGCCGCGAGAAGGCCCGCAACCCAGGAGCCTAAGCTCATACCGACAACTGAAATCTCTCGATAGCCTTCGATCTTCAACCAACGTATGAGCTTTCGCCCATCTAACACTGCCTGCCTTACAGATTGAATCGTTCGACCGAGATTAGGGCTAAGCATATAGTCAGCGTGCGCGGAGCCGGGACGGCTGCGCTCGAAGTGATAAGGCATAGCGATCTCGACAACCGTGATGCCACGTTGCGAGAAAAAGTTGGCGATCTGACGATTCCGGAAGGTTGCATTCCAATGGTGAAAAATCACCATCGCCTGATCGAACGACCCGCTTTCTGTGATTTTCGCCGAGACGACATTGTTCTGTTCGATATCAGTAGATATGTCCGATGGAAATTTGAGCCACCCATCTAGCCTTTCAAACCCCTGAACACTCACATTCGGGTCATCGAAAAAGGCTGGATCAGCCACGGCTTGGTCCGCAAGGGCACAGAATTCCTCGATACTTGTTATCTTATCCGCACCTGGAAAGGCGCGTTCCGCGTCAAGGGCGAAATCGGTTGATTTCTTCCCTTCCTCACCGCGTCGCGCCCGCCGCTCATCCCAATGATCAAGCCAACTATGATACACTCTGATTGTTTCCCAACTTAATCGCTTGCCGTCGCCCCAACCCTGGATCAAACAAGCCATATATTGCGAACAGCACTCCAACGCCCAGAAGGATCGAAAAGCCAGCAAATGCATCGATCAGCAAGTAGCTAGCCACGAGTAACGCTACGATCGCTGACATCTTCCACAAAGACATACGAAACCGAGGTTCGACACCTACACGGATGGAGCCGTACAGAAATACAGCACAGGTCGAAATAGCGATAAGAAGGCTACTATAATGGGTCGGCCTACGGTAGCTGATCACGGCGGTCACATCATTTCGCCCATAGAAGGCGGAAGACATATCGCCGACCAACCACGCCACAATATTCTCCCCACGCGATGTCAGGTAAGCACTCTGGAGCTTCATGACTATGGCGATCAGAAGCCCCAAAACAGTACACCGAAAAATCGCACGCATAACCCTGAGGCTGGCTTCATGGAAGCCGTATTGATAATCCACCTCGGGCGAATTACTCGCTGCTTTTCCAATTTTCCAAAGATCATGAATCACTGTATAAAGCAAAATTAGACCTACAAAGAACAGATAAAAACATAGGCACATGTATAGGTAAGCGAGCCCCGTGAACACGATCGCTTCCGGCACCGATATAACTTCAGGGCGCACAATCGCTAACGAGCCCCAGTCCGTCGCATAGCTGCCACCACCTTTGAGCAACGGGATTAAAGACACGCCGATCCACTGAAAAAGACCGGCGAATACCACACAAATCAAAAGAACCGCCCAATATGAATACGAAGAAGCTTGTACGCTGCGCGCCCAAGCATCGTCGCTTTCCATCTTGTCGCCCTGCGCTACAAGCTTTGGGCGGCCTTCATCTTTCCAAAAGGTCACCAGCTCTGTCACGAAGGCAAAAAACAGTGGCAAAAATACCATGAAGACGAATGTCCAATTCGCTGTCCAAAGAAACCCAACCTGCTTGACGACGCCATCCGCCCGGCCATATGTCACGCTGTGAATCCCCGTAAGATACGACAAAAACCCAAGAGCGGTGACACCCGCAAACACCGACGCCGGTAAATTCAGGGGAGATCCGCGACTAAAAAACGCCTCCGATTTCCTCGCCAAACTAAAACGCCGGCTCGGCCCCTTGGGGTCAGTATCCCGTGTCAGCACTGCTGGGGAGTCTGTCTCGTCGTCGAAGGTCGCCGTCAGTGCCGTATCTGGAATCTCCTGTGCAACGCTGCTTCCGGCTCTCTTCCATCCTCGTCTCTTGATCGATAGCCGCGATTGCGCCGCACTAAGCTCCATCTGCCATTCGCTAGTCGCGACCGGATCATCGCATCCGAGAATCCTCGCCAGCCAACGAATGTTGGCAGTGCTAATACCCTTCTCGTTCTCTTGAAACCAAAGCTGCACCGTTCGCAGATCGACCCCAACCCGGTTGGAATCAATCTGTGAAATCGCCTCTGCAAGGAGCTCGGGCGTCCATGGGCCGGCAGGAAACCCGTCTTTGCCCAGTAGTCGACCCGCGCCCGCCGCCGCCAATCGTTTGAATAATTCTTTGAAATCACTCCCGTCTCTGGGCGGAGGGAGAAATAACTTTCCGTTCTTAAACAACAGCTTATAGGCTCTAGTTTCGTTCCGCTTCGCTAGGCTTCGTATCTTATCGTGCCTTCGTGCTCAATCAACGCTTTTATCAACTGGATTTGGCCGGCACGGGAGACGATCGATGACTGGTGACCCGCTGGAGAGGCTGCACACGGTTGTTGCGGGGGAGATGTTTCGCAAACCGCCGGCCAAGGCACTGAGCTGCCCGGATCGGTCGCGACCGCATGAGCGAAAAGTAGGGGAAGCCAGGGCTTCGGGAGCCTGAGAAGCAGAGGGATGAAGCCATCCCTATTTTTCTCGCCTCCCCAGGTATCATTTACGAATTGTCATGAGCGTGGAGCCAATCGATGCCCATTCAAGTGGTCTGTAACAACGGAGTGGTGGAAGAGGCCGACGGGGTCCAGAATCCGATCGCGGCGCATCGTCAGGCAGTCGCCATGGTTGAACGTCTCGGCAAGCGATGGATGGGGGCAGAAGGGCCGGACGCGACCCTGACCGGCCGGCGATTGGATTCGGTCATGGCGGAAGAGGTTATCGCGCGTCGGCGCGCGGCCGCTGCGCCGGTGGCCGATGTCGTTGAGATGAAAATGAAGGCAGCTTATTTCTGTCGGTTGTTGGGGAACGACTGGTGCGAGATTGACGTCGACGATATGCGCGCGTTGCTCGGTTCTTTCGCGAAACTGCAGGCCTAGGAGAAGAGCGCTGAAATCCATGAGGCCACGGTATTCCAGGCCGCATAGAGCCCTGCAGGCACCAAGATGATTGCCAAGAACGCCGCGGCTCCGCCAATAGCGCCGTCACCGCGTCCTTCCACGGGATAGTAATATTTGTGCGCCTCATCGTCGTGCTTCATTCTTGTCTCTCCGATCGCTTATTTAGCAGCAGCTGAACAGGGTGCTGAAACGTCGTGCCCCACAAACCTGCACGTTTCATCTTAGCGTTGATTTCCGCGACGAGGTAGTTCTCATTGACGGCTTTGCCCTTTGCTGTCGTTGCGGCAAACGCGTATCCGGTCGCTATGAGCGCGGTGCCGACGTCGATTGTGTCGCCATTCAGCTGCGCACCGCAGACGACAAAGGCCGCCTTGTCGAGGGCGTAGCCGATTGGCTGGCATGTCACCGCCGCGCTATCGAACAGTGCTGCCAGATGCGCCAGCGAGATGTTCCCGCAATCGAGTTTGTTCCCATTTGGCTGTTCAGCCGACGTGCCGCGAAGACATGACTGCACGCCATAGAGGCGGAAAAGATGGTCGCCGTCACGCCAGGTATCTCCAGTCAGCAGTTGAGCCGATTTCGATACCGCGAAGGGCGTTTGCGCAGCAGATTCGGATGCATCCTGGGCCTGTGCCGATGCGCACAAACCAAAAGCGGCCAGCACTGCAAAGCGCGCCTGTTTCATTCCTGGAACTGTCCACCGAGGTCGGCGGAGTGCTCCAGATCGGGGCGCAGCGACTTGCCGTCCTTGTTGCGTCCGATTGCGGCCATGCCGAAGAAAACCATTTCGTCATCGTCGTAGGCGACGTTGTACGGGTCGTTTGTATTGCCCGCACCCACGAGAGAAAAACACGACACGGCGTCGGGTTCCCCCTTCCTGCTCTGCAGCACAAGCGTTTTGCAAAGCACGACAGAAGCACGATGGTTGTAGATTCCTTCTTCATAGTCCTGCGCGGCCTTCGTGCAGTCCCACGCCTGCGTCTTGTAGGTAATCTTTGGATTTGGGCAGGCCGCGAGGCCGCGCAGTCGATAGGCCACGCCGTTGATGACGCGCTCGGTCGCCGACGACGCCTTAACC
Source organism: Mesorhizobium sp. WSM4308 (assembly GCF_002294905.1). NCBI lineage: Bacteria > Pseudomonadati > Pseudomonadota > Alphaproteobacteria > Hyphomicrobiales > Phyllobacteriaceae > Mesorhizobium > Mesorhizobium sp. WSM4308. The sequence goes on from NZ_NSFW01000035.1 coordinate 7,007, forward strand.
GGCGAACTGAGGGTCGCCGCGTCGCGCTGAAAGAGCGCGCCTTTCGCATCGTAGCGCTCATAGACGAACACCTTCTCGCCCGGCTTGGCAAACTGGAGCAGGTAGTGTTCCGACGGCTGCGCGAAGGCATTTGGAGCGTCGGCGCCGGCAGCATAAGCCGCGGTGCCCTGGAGCAGCAAAGCCGTGCAAAGGGCAATCTGTTTCATCGAAATCCGTCCCTGCGGTGCATATGGTGTTGACACTTTACTAGGGCTGCGTGTAGCCATAGTAAAGTGTTAAATTTTGGCGACAGTATGAACACTCGAACAGCTCTTCTGCTCACCCTGTGTGCCGCTACAATGCCCTTGGAAGCGCACGGCCGGGATCTGGCATCAGACCGCGTCGCGGTCGCCTTTGCAACGCCGGCGCAAGCCCTTACCTCAGTCGGGGCGCAGAGGCCTGGGGCGTGCAAGACCGGAAACCGTACTGAAGTCGCCGAACTTGTGCGTTCAGTCGCGCTGGACGAAGGCTTCGACGCCGATCTGGCCGAGGCGATCGCATGGGCTGAAAGCGATCTCGGCGCCAATCAGGGTCCGTCCAAGGCCGGAGCCCTTGGGATCATGCAGTTGATGCCGGGGACGGCGGCCGATCTCGGCGTGAGCGACCGTTGCGATACGCAGGCGAATGTTCGGGCTGGCTTGCGCTATCTGAAGTCACTCTATGACGAGTTCCAGGATCCGCTGCTGATGCTGGCGGCATATAACGCCGGGCCCAACAGCGTCTACAAGGCGCAGGGCATTCCGGTGAATCCGGAGACCGCGGAATACATCGTGAAAATCCTCAACCGCTGGAAGTTCGGCGGTGTCGCGAAGAAGCCCGTCCTGACCAAATCCGAAATGCTCGCGGCCGGTCCGCCAGCAAGAGGAGACGCTTGGCAGGAGGGTCATGTCATGGATTTCGGCAACTGAAAGGAGCCAAGGGTGGAATACAGGAAAGCAGGCAAATTTGCTCTGAAACTGGCCTTGGCCTCGGCGGTCGGAATAGCTCTGGCGCCAGCCACCGCATACGCCCAATCGGCGGCGCCAGTCGAAAACGTGCTGGAATGGTTCGTCGGCGTTCTGCAGGGCAACATAGCGCGCTCATTTGCCATCATCGCGGTCTGTTTTCTCGGCTTCCTCGCCATGACGGGACGGCTGGCGTGGATGATGGCTTTTTCCATCATCATTGGCATCGCTCTTATCTTCGGCGCTGCCCAGCTGGTGGACGCGGTTCGCGCGACGGCAGGAGGCAGCTGAGCCATGGACGACGAGGAAGTCTATGTCGAGCCGGTCAGCCTGCCCCTGACACGCCCCCCGATGAAATGGGGGGTGCGCTATGAAGTTTTTGCACTGAACGGCATCCTGGCGGTGATCGGCTTTATCGCCACGAGCAGCTTCATGCTCGGTCTTGGTGTGTTCGGCGTGGTGCATCTGGTCAGCGCATATCTGTGCCAGCGCGATCCCTACATCTTTCATATTTTCGAGCGGCGCGTCTCCAAACGCGGAGCGGTGGCGAACCTCACCTTCTGGGGGGCGAGGAGTTATTCGCCATGAGCCTCGATGCAGACCTGAAATTTGGCCGTGAGCGCCGCCGCGAAAAGCCGGCGGCGATGCACATCCCCTACCTTCGCCATGTCGATGACAATCTGATCGTGACGAAGAGCGGCTTTCTGGTCGGCGCCCTCCAGCTCAGCGGCCTGCCATTCCAGACAATGGACCAGGCCGAGTTGAACAGCCGACTGTTCAACCGCAACACGACGTTCCGCAATCTCTCGACCTCTCGCTTTGCGGTCTACACAACGATCATCCGCCGCCACGTGACGCCGGAGATCGAAGGCGACTTTGACAATCCTTTCGTGGCCGAGCTCGACGCCCGCTACATGGATGAGCTTGGGTCGAAGAACCTTTTCGTCAATGAGGCGTATCTGACGGTCATACGGCGCCCGATGGTCGGCCGGGTCGGCTGGGTGGACAAGGCGCTCAATGCATTCCGCATCAGCACCGCTGGCGAAGAAACCCGCGAAGAGGCAATAGCCGAACTGCATGACATCCTGGACGGGATGGTCAAGGATTTCACCGCTTACGGGGGGCGTCTTCTCGGTGTAGTAAAGCGCCGCGACAGCTTCTTTTCCGAGCCAGCCGAATTTCTAGCGAAAATCCTCGCCGGCGGTGGCGACGTGGAAATGCCTCTGCCGCGCATGTCCCTTGGCGATGTACTGGCGACGCGGCAGCTGTTTTTCGGCAAGTCGGCCCTGGAACTGCGCGGGCCGGACGCAGCCAAGCTCGGCGCCATGGTGTCGATCAAGGAATACCCGCCGTTCACTGCTCCGGGCTCATTGGACGGTCTCTTGCGCCTGCCGCATGAGTTTATTCTGACGCAAAGTTTCGCGATCGAAGACCGTGTCACGGCGATGCGCAGGATCAACACTATCGCGAACCAGGTCGAGGGTTCCGACGAGGCGGGCACGACGGTCGAGGTCTCCGTCCACGACGGTGCCGACAAGCTGGCCGGCGGCGAAGTCGTCTTCGGACAACATCACATGAGCGTCATGGCATTGGCGCCGGACATGACTGGTCTCAATCGTGCGCTGTCCGACATCACGGCCGAACTTTCGCGCATGTCGATCGTGCCGGTCCGGGAGACACTGAACACGGAACTGGCCTTCTGGGCGCAGTTGCCGGGAAATTTCAGCTACATCGCGCGACGTGCGTTGATCTCGTCGCTGAATTTCGCCGGCCTTTTTTCCGGACACAATTTCCCGTCCGGCCAACGTGACCGGCTGCATTGGAAACGGCCCATAGCCTTGCTCGAGACGACCAGCCAGACAGCCTACTATTTCAATTTCCACGTACACGATGTCGGGCACTTCACGGTGTTCGGCCCGACCGGCTCGGGCAAGACCGTGGTGCTGTCGTTCCTGATGGCGCAGGCCATGCGCATCATGCCGCGGCCGCGATGTGTTTATTTCGACTACATGCGCGGCGCGGAGATCTTCGTTCGGGCGCTCGGCGGTCGTTACGAGGTGATGGAACCCTCTCAGCCGACCGGGTTCGCGCCATTGCAGCTTGATGACACGGCGGAAAACCGTTCTTTCCTGGAAGATTTACTCCTCTACATTCTGACGCCGGAAGGCGGCGCGCTTGATGTGGCCGAGATGCGCGTCATCAACGCGGCCGTCGACATGATCTACAAGATACCGCGCGAACAGCGGACCTTCGACCTGCTGCCGGAAGTGCTGCGGGGCTCGCTCATGCCTGGCATGAATGATCTGGCGGCGCGGATACAACCCTGGCTCGACCCGAAGGACAAGGGCTGGCTTTTCAACAATCCCGTCGATCTGGTCAATTTCTCGAAACCCGTTGTCGGGTTCGACATGACGAAGATCCTGGGCGACCGAAAGCTGCGCTCGGCGGCGTTGCTCTACATCTTCCATCGTCTCGAGGACGTCATCGACGGCTCGCCGATCATGCTTTTCCTCGATGAAGGCTGGAAGCTGCTGGACGACGAGGTTTTCGCCGCTTTCATCAATGAGACGCTGAAGACCATTCGTCGCCGCAACGGCGTTGTCGGCTTTGGCACGCAGACAGCAGAAGACGTCGTCAACTCCTCCATCTCGTCGTCACTGATCGAGCAAACGAAGACCAACATTTTCTTCCCCAACCCCAAGGCGAGCAAAGAATCCTACGTGGAGCGCTTCTCGCTGACAGCGAAGGAATTCGAGTTCGTGCGCCGAACCGCGAAGGAAACACGCACCTTCCTCGTCAAGCACGACAGCGACTCGATCATCGCCAAGCTCGATTTGTCGGCAATGCCCGATCTCATCAAGGTCTTGTCCTCGAACGAAGCCAACAGCAAGGAATGCGCACGGCTCCGGGAGACCTTCGGCGACGAGCCGGAGATGTGGTTGCCTTACTTCTGCGGATGGGAGGACGAGCATGACGAAGAGGCTTAGCAGCTTTTGTCTGGCCGTGGCTCTCTCGACAGCGGAAAGCATGACCGTGGCTGTCGCTCAGATCGCGGTCATCGACGGGCCGAACCTCGACAAGCGGCAAGAGGACGAGCAGCACAGCACGAAGTCAGATGAGTCTAAGAAGGACGAAACCGACAGGAAGAAAAGCGTCGTCTGCACCTATTCGAACAAATACCGCTCGCAGATGTTTCGCCGGTCGCCTGCCGAAGCGTTGCAACGCGACGCGGGCAACGTGAAGATGATCCGCTATTATGCGCAAAAGTACGGTGTGCCCGAAGGCCTAGCGCTGTCCGTTGCCTATCAGGAATCGCGCTTCGACACATGCGCCGGGAGCCACACCGGCGTCAAGGGCGTCATGCAGCTGACCAAGGGCACTGGCAAGTCCATGGGACTGGACCGCGACGTGAACGAGCAGAATGTCGAAGGCGGCGTCAAATATCTCGGAATGGGCGTGAAGCAATGCGGCGCGACGAGTTACAGCTGTCTCGCCTCCTTCTACAACGGATCGAACGCAGGCGAGCAGAACCAATGGGCCGGCGGCGTCGGCCGCTGGAACAGCTACTTCAACGACTATGTATCGAGCGGCAAGGCTCCCGCCGCCGCGCCGCCACCATTCTCGATCGTAACGGCCGACGGCGCCGGCGGGACGGCTCAGGAAGCGGCCATGGGCACGGTGAGGAAGGCGGCTGGCGGCCTTGATGCAAGCTCATCGCAGATGGGCGCCAACAATGCTGCAATCGACGCGCTGGCGGGCAACGTTGGCCAGGTTACCGAATACAAGGATGCGTGGGAGCTGAACTCGTCGGCTCGTGGGATCAACGCCGATGTCACCAACCAGTACCTCGCCCAGGCGGGGGATTTTACGACGTTGCTGGCCCAACTTCTATCGTTGCAGAATGTTCAGGCATCGCAGTCGTCCAAGCTGGTGCAACAGCCGAACAGCGGCTCTCCAAACCCGTTCTCTTGTGATCCCGCGGAATTGGAGCGGTTGAGGATCGATCGCGGCCGGTGGCTACCATGCGCACTTGAGAACGCGGCGGCAAGCTCGGCCGACAGCAGCTCGATGACCATCACCACCGACCCTGCTGGCGCTGCCAGCGTGATCAATTCTCTACAGCAATAGGAGGCTGACATGAAAAAATTCGCGATTGCTGCCAGTCTGGCGCTTTGGGCAAGCACGGCCCACGCACAGATTGCCGTCATTGATGGCGCCAATCTCGATGTCGCCCGCAAGAATGCGGACAACACCAACTCCATCATGGATTCGAACAAGGATATCCTGAAAAAGAGCGAGGAGATCCTGCAGGCTCTTAGCGGCAGTCGTGACGGTTCGCTCGGGATCGGACAAATGGGTCTTGGCGGCAACATGTCGATTGCCCAGGCTCCCTCGTTCGGATCGATCCTGAACGGCGGGGCTCTTTCGTTTGGTGGCCTTTCGCCCGAAATCCAGAAAATCGCAGGCGCCGTCATCAATGGGCTCCAGCTGGTGAAGCAGCTCCAGCAGATTGCCGGCAAGGAGACCAGCGCCGTCAACACGGCCTATGGCGGCAGCGTCAATGTGGCCTCGCTGCTAAGCGCATTGACCTCGCAGGCTTCGCAGGGCGTCACCCAGCGCCAACAGTCCCTCCAGTCCGCGAGTGGGCAGATCGGGCAGTCACAGGACGTCAAGGGATCGGTGGACCAGAACACCCGAATGCAGCTGGAAAATGCGCGCGCGGTCAACGAATTGATCGGTGTCCAGAACGGCGCGGTCGCGGCCCTGAATGAGAAGCTGAAGGGGGACCTTCTTCGCCAGAGCCAGGTCCAGAAGATGATGACGCCGCGCAACGTCAATCCGTTCGCGGAATTTGGCAAGAGCGGAGGCTAGCGCTTGTCGAGGCGAGTGCTGCGCATATGCGCTGTAATTGGGCTCGGCGCAGTGCTGTTTGGATGCGCAAATCGCGAACGGAAAGCGCCGTGCGGGCCTTTGGCGTATGCCCGCACCGACGAATGCGGCGCGCTAAAACCGGTCAATTCAACGCCGTTCGCCAGCATCATTGACGAGGATCCATGAACGGTCTCGCCGCAAGCATTCTGGGTGGCATTGACAACATCGGCGAGGACTTCGTCCGCACCGTCTATATGCAGTTGGGCAATGCGATGGGCAACGTCTTCACCCTCATGCTCACCCTCTATATCGTGTGGTGGGGCTATTCGATCCTGAGCGGGCGGGAGTCGATTTCGCCGCTCGAAGCGGCCTATCGCCTCGGTCGCGCCGTCATCATCTATCTGCTGCTGACCGGATGGGGCACATTTTCCGCGACGATCTATCAGCTTGTCCAAAGCATTCCAGATGAGGTCGGCAAGGTCATCGTCGGCGCCGTGTCGCGAGCCACCGGCAATCAGCTCAGCGATCAGGCGGCAATTCCGGCGCTCATCGACAACCTCTACAAAGGGGCCCAGGACGTCGCCAATCAGGTGTATAGCGGATCCTTCTATGACATCTTTGGCGCGCTCTTGTCGCTGCTCGTCCTGCTGTCGGCCATCATCTTCGCAGCGCTTGCCATTGCCGCGATCATCGCCGCCAAGGTGATGTTGTTCATTACGCTCGCCCTGGCGCCGATATGGATCATTCTTTGGCTTTACCGATGGTCCTCGCGCATGAGCGAAGGCTTTCTTTCGCTGACCACCTTCCTGATGATCCAGCAAATCCTGATCTACGGCTTTCTCGGTTTCTACTTCTCGCTCGTCAATGCGGCGCTGAACACCGCCACATCAGGTGGAGCGACTATGGACAGCAAGATGTCGCTGGTGCTGCCCCTGGTGCTGGTGACGATCATCGGGATCTACGTTCTCATGCAGATACCCTCGATTGCTTCCATCCTGAATGGCGGCGGGTATCTCAGCACCGTGGGCGCATACAACCCTTATAGAAACTTCGGCACAAACGCCGTGCGCTACTCCGGTGCACGATGGGCCGCCGGCCGCGCCGCTCGGGGCGCCCGGCAGCTCGTGGCAAACAGCTTCCGATCCCCGCGAGCAGCCAGGGCGGACGACGCAGCTCGGTCCGCCATCCAGCAAGGTGCGCGCGATAACGCCAGGCCTCTGGCCTAGAACACACAAACGATCATCGATCGCGGCCCTGATCAGGATGCGTCACGCAAACGAGGCAATAGTAAGTGTCAACTCCATCGGAAACAGCTGCTAACAGCGGCAGCGAGCTCGTCGACAGACGCTATTACAGGGCGGGCGCCACCTGGGAAGACGACACGCACAGGTCAATGCGCCGATCGCGCACATTGGCCTGGATCGTCAGCGGCATTTCAGGGCTGGTTGCTGTGCTTTCGCTGCTGGCGCTCGTGCTGATCCTGCCGCTCCGGCAGTTCGAACCCTACGTTGTCGAGGTCGACAAATCGACGGGCTACCTCGAGATCATGCGCGCGCTGAAGCCCGGAGATTTGTCGCAGAACGAGGCCGTCACGGCGGCCAATCTGGTGCGCTACATCAGGGCCCGCGAAACCTACGATTCCCGTGAACTGAAACAGAATTACGACCTGGCGCAGCTCTACTCCACCGATGCCGCGTCCAAGGATTTGACATGGCTTTATACGCCTGCAAATCCACAATCGCGGGACAAGATTTTTGGCCGCAATGTCACCGTCTCGGTCGAGATCAAATCGGTTTCCCTGCTCAATCGCAACACTGCCTCGGTGCGCTTTGCCACGACGACGCGGCGGGACAATTCATCCACCGCCGACAATTGGGTGGCGGTGATAAAATTCCGCTACACCTCGACGCCGCTCAAGAACGAATGGCGTTTCGACAACCCGTTGGGATTTCAGGTTACGGATTACCGCCGCGACCAGGAATCGGCGCCGGCCGCGGGGAGCCTGCAATGAGACGGCGCGTTGGCCTCGTTTTGTCAGCCGCCATTCTGCTCGGCCCTATCCACGGCGCGGCCGCACGCGATGGCCGCATCCGATATGTCACCTTCAACAATGACGACGTGACCACCGTTCGCGCCGCTCTCGGTATTTCGACGATGGTCGAACTCAGTCCTACCGAAGTCATCGAAACCGTCTCCGCCGGCGACACGAAGGGCTGGTCGATCATCCCCAAACGCGGATCGCGATTTCTCTTCGTCAAGCCGCTGGAGCGCGATGCGTGGACCAACGTCAACGTCGTCACCAACCACCGTGTCTACTCGCTACTGCTGCAGGGGACTGACAATGATCGCGACCGGGCATCCTTCCAGGTCCGGTTCAAATACCCGGACGAGGATGTCAACGCGCGCCTGCTCTCACAGGCCAAGGAGAGCGCCGCCGATCCGGATTTGAAGGACCTGAACTATGCCGATCTCAATTACGACTATGCCTACAAAGGCGATGACAGCCTGAAGCCACGCACCGTATTCGACGACGGCACCAAGGTGTTTCTGGAGTTCAAGGGTGACATTCCGGCGATTTTCGTCGTCGACGACAAGCGCCATGAGTCGTTGGTCAACGTTCGCACTCAGGGCAAATACACCGTCATCGACAAAGTCGCGCGCCAATTCACCCTGCGGGCCGATGGCAAGACGCTCTGCCTGTACAACCGGGCGCGACCCAACGCTATCGATCCAGTCGAGCAGGTCTACGGTCCAACGAAACTGACAGGTGGGTCCCTGTTCGGATCCAGCGGAGGGCGGTGATGACCCAGATCGATTATAACCAACTGGACGGCAGCCCGACGGTCGCGCGCCGCGGTGCGGGCGTGGGAACCAGGATCGCCCTGGTCGGCCTCGGCGTGGTGCTGGTGGGCGCGTTGATATGGCTGAACTGGCCTCGAGAGCCGGTATCGCGCGATCTTCGCAGCGATGGCGAGGAAAACTTCAACCCGCCAGAGTTTCGCCCGCCGGCGTTGAACGAGCCGCCGCAACCGGCCGACGGCACGATCGACCAGATTGTGGTGCCTCCACCGGTCGACGACCAGAAGGGCACGCAACAAGCCGACAATGTCGATCAGACCGTGCAGGAGGGTGCGGATCTCGATGCGCAGCGGCGCGCACTGGAGGCGCAAATGGCGGCCGAAGAGGCTCGCCGGAAGGCCGAGGCGGAAGAAGCCCGCCGCAAGGCCGCGGCTGACGACGAGGCTCGCCGCAAGGCTGAGGCCGCCGAGCATGAAAAGGCGGTATGGGAACGCCTGCGGTCGAACCAGATGGTAACAAATGGTGAAACCGGCGCGACGGATGCCGGTGTCCAGGCGGCACAGGTCGAAATCGCGCCCGATGGTCAGATCATACCGGTCCCCGGCGCCGACAGCGATCCCAACAAGGCATTCCTGGCACAGTCAGAGGCAAGTTCTTCCAGTATCGTCAAAGCCAAAATCTTCCGACGCACCGATGCGTTGATCCCTGAAGGAACGATCCTTCGCGGCTATTTGGAAACAGCTGTTAACACCGACCTTCCCGGCGCGGTGCGCGCTGTCGTGCGTGAGGATGTCTTTTCGCTCGACGGCAGGCGGGTTCTCATTCCAAAGGGCTCGCGCCTGACCGGAGAATACCGCTCGGGGCTTGCGCGCGGACAAAAGCGTGTGTTCATCGTCTGGAACAGGGTCATTCGCTCGGACGGCATTTCCGTTGATATCAAGTCACCCGGTGCAGACGCGCTCGGCCGCGGTGGCATGGGCGGCCGCGTCGATACGCACTGGGTTGAACGGTACGGCAACGCCATCATGCTTTCCGTCGTTGGCGGCGTCTCTGAATATCTGTCCTCGCTTGGCGACAGCAGCCAGGATGGACAACAGCGCCAGGTGTCGACGATCGATCCCGTAACCGGTGAAACCACGACCGTAACTTATGGTGGCAATGGTTCGCAGCGCGACGCCCGCGGCATCGCGTTCGACAAATCATCAACCGCCCTGCAGCAACTCGCGCAAGAGGCGTTTCGCGACACGCAGAACATTGGCCCGACAGTCTATGTCGACCAGGGCACATCGATAGTCGTGCTGGTGCGGCGAGATCTCGATTTCTCGGACCTGTACGCCGATCCCGTTCAGCAAGAAGTCGCACGTCTGAAGGCAGGAGGGCGGCCGAAAACGGCGATTGATCCGACGCCTCTTTACGCGACGCCAAAGGATCATTTTTATCCCGGCTATGGGAGCCCGGTGAAATGAACGCCGTGCATCCCCTCCCCGACCCTTGGGCAAGAGCCCCGGTACTGCGCGCGCATCTGGAACCGATCTGGCCCTATTTGAACGAAGATGCGGTATCCGAGATTGCGATCAACAGGCCAGGTGAATTGTTCATCGAACGCCTCGGCGCGAAGGAAATGGAGCACGTCGTCAAGCGCGAGGTCACGCCCGGCTGGATTAGGCATATCTCGACGGGCGTCGCCTCGGCGACAAATCAGGTCATCAACGAAGAAAAGCCGGTCCTGTCGGCCGCGCTACCCTCAGGCGAGCGCATCCAATGCATCTTGCCGCCCGCAGCCCCCGAAGGCGGGGCGATCTCGATCCGCAAGCAGGTCATCATGGACATGGGCCTTGATGCCTACAAGGATCTCGGCGCATTCGAAAACACGGCGATGGGGAGCGGCCTGGCGCTGTCAACTGAGGAAAAGCGACTTGTCGAGATGCTGCAGGACACTTCGCCGATGGAGTTCCTGCAGTATGCGGTGCGCAACCGCGTCTCGATCGTCGTTTCAGGCGGCACGTCGACCGGCAAGACGACGTTCTTGAATGCACTCCTGAAGGAGATCCCGGCTCATGAACGGATCATCACGATCGAAGACACCCGCGAACTGAGGCTGCCGGCTCCCAACAACGTCACCCTGATAGCCTCGAAGGGGGACCAGGGCCTTGCCAAAGTCTCCGCCCAGCAGCTGCTTGAAGCCTCGCTTCGCATGCGACCCGACCGTCTGTTGTTGGGCGAGTTACGCGGCGCTGAAACCTTCGCGTTCCTCCAGGCGATCAACACCGGCCACCCGGGTTCGCTCACCACCGTTCATGCCAATTCCGCCCGATCCGCCTACGAGCGGCTGGCGCTCATGGTCATGCAGGGCAGTACGGGCCTTTCACGAAGCGAAATCCTCGACTATCTGCGCGAGGTCATTCCGGTGGTCGTCCAGATGGTCCGCAGTGAAGGCGGACGGCGCGGCATCAGCGAGATCAAGTTCACCAAGGCGGAGACGATCTAGCGAGGCCTATCCATGCAGAAAATCGCAACAGCAATTTTCATGGTGCTCATGGCGATGGCCATGGGCGCCCTGCTCTTCACGGTCGCCTATGTCGCGACAGATTGGTACCGGACTGGCTCCCACGTCCTGTTTGACCAGCTGAACGCCAATCCCTTGCCGGTTGTTCGTCAGGCCTGGGCTGACGTGACTGCGAGAAATTTTGATCGGGTGCAATACGCCATTGCCGCGGGATTTTTTGGGTTTCTCTCGCCACTGGTCAGCTTGTTTCTCATGCGTCCGAGAAAGCGCAATGACTCTCGCTTCATGACTATGAGCGACATATCGAAAACCGGCCTGACGAAAGTGGGCGGCGTCTTCGTCGGTCGAGCTGGCGGCAAGCTCGCCGAAATTCTGTCGCCCAGCCGCGATCAGCGCTCCGGCAAGATCCACTTGAGGCAGCGCAAGCTGATTGGTGGCAAGAAATTGTGGATTGATGGCGATGATATCGGCGGCTTCGTCATAGGGCCGCCGCGCTCCGGTAAGGGCACGTCGCTCATCATCCCGAACGCCTTGACCTGGCCGCATTCGCTCGTGGTTCTCGACCTGCGGGGCGAGACCTATGCGGCGACTGCTGGTTACCGTTCAACCATGAGCCGCGTGGTGCGTTTCGCGCCGGCTGATCCGGACGGCAATACCGCATGCTACAATCCCATGGACTTCATCTCGCTGGACTCAGCACAGCGCGACATCGACCTTCGCAACATCGCCGCGGCATTGTTTCCGCGCCCCCCTTCGAACGCTGACCCCTACTGGGTTAACGACGCCCGCCTCCTTTTTACCGGCATCGCGTCTTTCGTCATGGAATCGCCCGCGATCCCGACCGAGAAGAAGACCTTTGCCACAATCCTCGAGATCATGAACGGCGCCGAGCGGCCGCTCCTCGAATTCATCGGCTCGCTGCGCGATGAACGCCGCCGCGAATGCTCGCATTTTACGCTGCAAACCGTGCTGCCATATTTCGAGATGTCTGAGCGGCAGTTTTCCGGAATCTACGCCGGCGTGCGGACCGGCATGGCCCCCTTTCTCAACGAGCGCCTGATGCGAGCTACCTCGCGCAGCACGTTCGATATTCGCAAACTCAAACGCGACCGGATCTCTCTTTATCTCGACGTACGGCGCGAGCAGATCACCTCGCTTGGACCGTTGTTCAACGTCCTGATTACGCAGATGATGAACTTCATGTCGGAAACTATGCCGCGTCCGGACGAGCATCCGGTGCTTGTGCTGCTCGACGAGTTTCAGAACCTCGGCAAGCTCGAGAACGTGACCGAAATGGCGAGCGTGCTCGGCGGCAACGGCGTTTCCATGTGGTTTTTCGTGCAGTCGCTGAAGGCCGTAGACGAGATCTATCGCCAGGAAGGGCGCAAGACGCTCATCAACGCCGCTCGCGTGCAGATCTTTTTTGGTGCGCAGGACGCGGACGATCTGCGCTACGTTTCCGAGCAGCTCGGCGAAACGTCGGACGTGCAAAAGGACGTGACGCGCACCAAGGCAACGTTGTTCGACACATATTACACGCGCTCGGAGCACCGCAAGGAAGTGCGGCGGCCCCTGATGCGGCCAGATGAAATCCGCACGCTCGACAAGAACAAGGTCATCATATTGCCGCGTGGCGAACTGCCAATCCTCGGCACGCGCAATTTCTATTTCGCCGACAGTCAGATCGCCAAACGCGCGTTCATGCCCCTGCCCGCCTCTGTCGAGGTTTCGCGCACGAAAAGCCCCGCGTTGGACGCTTCCGCGGCGGTTCCATCTCCTGCGCTCCCGACGATTGTGCCGACAGCACCGGCGTACCGCTCAGGCCTCTCGCAGACCCGCCTGCGGCGCGGCGCAACATTTGCCGCAAAAGCAGGCCCTATATCTCCGCCGCCGGGCCGGCGCGCATTCGTAAAAGAACGGCTGAAAGCAACAGACGCTGAATCCGTACCAGCTTATGCCGCTATAGATTTTTCTGCTTTGGCAGCCAAAGCGGTGACAACACGCATAGCGCCCGACAAAGAAGCGGCGGTTGCGGCGATCTTGAATAGGGTGCGGTCTCTGCGCGCCAACGCATCCGACACCGAGACTTTCGATCGAAATCTGACCATCGTCGAAGATGCTTTGCCTGATCTAGTCGATTAGCCCTAGCAGTCTACGGCGATCGCCGACAGCTAGCTCCCGGCCGCATTTTTGATGCGCCAGACGCCACGTAAAGCGGTGCCAGAGATACCCTCCGCCCCCGGGACTTGACCCCTCGCTCCCGCTCCGCGTTGTTGAGGAGATCCTTTCAGGTTCGCCAAAGCAGGAGCCGCAGCCCCGCAAAACCAAAGGCGACGGCTAAAACAACTTCAATGCCTCGCCGCGCACGCCGATACATCCTGACCATGGGCTGCGTGGAAAACACGACGGCATACCCGCAGAATATTATAACGCTCAGCACCGCACATCCTGCAAGGATGATGATGACGTCCGTATACTGCATAAGGGGGTCTAGGTGTCCTCGCGACCGTTGGCCTTATGCATCGCACCCCACAATGGTATAACCTCACCGACCTTGAATGGGAACTTCCTCGCCGGCAACGTCAAGGCATATTCCGGATTTCTGATCGTCGTGAGCTGCCATGCCCGAAACTCGGGTAGGCGCGTCTTGGCCAGCGTTTCCAAGACCTCATCCTCGGTCGAAACGGCCAGCAAGTCGTCCAGTTCCCCGATTGAGCAGAAGATAACGTCGCGCTTGTCCTCGGGCAGCATGTCAGGCTCATTCACAAGTAGGGCCTCCGCCTCTGCCCTTAAAGCAGGCAGCTGGTTGTCCTCAAGGTGGAACCAGCTGTCCATGGTGAGAACGACGCCATAAGCATCTGGCGCCACCGTCTCGTCGCTATAAATCCGCCGGCGCGCCCTGGAGAAGAATTTCCAAAGCTGCGACATGCCCTTGGCAATCTGGCTAAATCCCTTGGGGGCCTGCGCAAGCGGGTCATCCGCATATTGGGCGGCAAACGTGAGCTTGGTGGCCTTGCATTCAAACACCACCTTGATAGTGCCCTCGTCCTTGAGGAGCAAATCGGGCGTTCGCGCCCGGGTCAGCTTCGGCCCATACTCGCTCTCACGCATCACGCTAAAGCGCGGGCACCTCGCCTCGATGAGCTTCTTACCATACGCCTCAAAACGGTCGGTCGCCTCCGCAATTAGAGATTGCGGGCCGCTCACCAGGTCATAATAGAGCCCCGACGTCGCGCGAAACATTATGAGCTGCGGCAGGGGGGCAATGTACCTGTCCATCAGTGACGATGAGATAATGGGGTGGAACCTGAGCGTGCTCGGCAGGTAGGAAACCCGCCACTCACTGTTCTGCGTCAGCTCATGAATGCGGGCCTGTGCTTCGCTGCGTTGGTCGGTTAGCTCCTTCGAAATCAAGTCCAGCGTCAGTCCAATGGCTTCAGGCCGCATGGGCTTCAAGGCCGACGCGTCTGGCGGTTTATTCCACGGCAGGCGAAAGGTCTGAACATGCAGTGCCAAGCAACTCATTGCGAACTCATCCATGGTCAAGCCGTGCTGGGCTTCGAAGTAGCTGGCGCAATTCCCCTGCCCGTAAACGTAGTAGTAGCGGTACATGCGCTCGATGCTGAAAAACCCGCGTTGCCATGCGAACTGCTTGTGGCCCAGCTTCTGCATGAAGTTGAGAATGTTGGAATTGTCGATGAGCCGGGTCTCCTCGGCTGCCTCGGCTGCTTTGAGGAGATTGATGAGTATCCTGGCGGTGTCGAACTTCCGGTAGGTTTCCTCGGGCGCAACCCGATTGGACAAGGTCTTGGGAGTTGACAGTAGGAGCAGCAGCAGGTTCTCCAATTCCCATTTCGGCATGAATTGGTTATTCCCTAAACGCGCGCCTGCAGCGCTGTCTGGGTAGGCAAGGAAGGGGCTAACGTCTGGTGGATTGTCCGACTGAAGAGCGTTAACCGCCCATAATATCTTCAAGGTCCCGAAGTCGTTGACGTTCGAGAGGTTCCTAAGCAGCCGCTCCCGCGTGCTTTTGTGCTTTCTGAGCGCGAGCATTTGTTTCGGTGAATCAGCCATATTTTGTTCGAGCCCGCCCTGCTGTATCAAGGTATGAGATTCCTAGTCAAAAGCACAGCAGCCACGATGCTTAGTGAGGCGTTATGAAAAATTGGGCTGTGTTTGCCTGCGCCGTAGCAGCACTTAGCGTGAGCAGTCCAGGGCAGACTCTGAAGGCAGGTGCCCTAAACAAATATTGTCACGAGGATTTGGGGTCAGCGGGCGACTACATCTCCGGCTACCTCGATAAGCTCTGACCCAATCGTGCATCTCTTAGGGGATGTAGAGCGAAGGGTTCCCGCTGAGGTCCGCGAAATGCGCTCGTAGAGTAGCGTGAACCTCCAAGATGGGAGGTAGGGAATTTTGTCCTCCTTGGGCGATCGACCCGGAAATCTCGGCGGGGGGTGCTCGATCAAGGATGCTGAGACCGAGATTACGCCTTTTGAACGCGCGCAGAATCGAGAGAAACGGCAGCTTCAGATCGTGCGGCCGACAGCACTCGCCATAGCGTCGATCTGACCCGCAGCTGCAAAGCTCGGCATCCTTGAACTGGGTTAGCCGATAGTAAGGGTCAGGCTGCCCGAGATCGTCCGGCATAGCGTGCTGACGTCCAGGCCACCGATCAAATACCGCCAAGTGGAGATGACGGAGCGCCCAAACGCTGTAGAGGTCGAGCAACGTACGCAAGTCGCCGCCAGGCGACCAAGCCTTGTCGAGCATCGGGTGATAAGCGCACACCGAGCCATCAGGAAAATTTGTGTGTCGCGGGCCGATCCACTCGACCTGCCCGTCTTGATCCCAGAAAGCCCATCCGCGCGGCTCCACCACTGATATTTCTGGCAAGGCGATAAGGAATATGGCTTCCCGTCCTAGGCCCTCTACGACGCGGCTGCGAGCGAGAAGCCATACTCCATGGTCATCGGGGAGGAGAGTTGTGCCGGGGTATGCCCGTTGCACATTCTCTAGCTGCCCGGCGTAGTTGCCGGCGAGGCCGACGATCCGTGATCCGGCACGGGGCGGCCGTGATCGATCGGACGACCTTTGCCGTCGGGTGGACCTTTGCCGTGCTCGGGTTGCGGGTCCTCCCGCTCTTTGCTGTTGCTCATCGCTTTTCTCCTGGACAGTCGTTGAGAAGGGCTGTGGATCGAGGATAACGAGGCCCCCGTCCTTCACCCGAACGGGCCGGCGCGCGTCCAAACCGTCGCCAATCCGCTGCAACTCAGCCAGCGCATCGTCGGCCAACAACGCTTCCATTTTGCTTGCCGATGTGCGAGTCTGTGTCACCAGCACAGGATGCATTCTGAGGCGAAGTGTGTCAAGGCGTGCTGATCGCACAATTGGTGAACATGGACGAATTCGAAAAAAAACTCGTCGGAGCGGTCCGCGAGAAGCGCGAACGCGAAGGTCTTAGTATAAGAGCACTGTCGGGAATTGTAGGGATCAGCTTCTCCACCTTGGCTCGAATCGAGCGGGGCGATGGATCGCCCGACAACAATTCCAAGATTAGGCTGTTGGAGTGGCTCGGCCCGGACGCCGACGAACACGAGCTTGGCTTTGACCGGGTGGCATTCGTCCACTTCCGAGCCGGAAAGAACGCGTCCTCCGGGACCGTGCAAACCCTGTTGCAGGCAGCCATGTGTCTTCGTCAGCACTACGCTAAGGGTGACATAACAGAACCGGGCGGCGCGCCGACAGATGGGGACGTTATCGCCATGTCTAAGGAGGAACTAGAGCAGACGGCCGAAGATTTCCGAAGGGACTTAGGATTGAAGAAGAACGATCCACTGGATCCATTCTATTTGGTCGTTGATTCGGTCACGGTGGATCGACTGCAAGACTCATCTTGTATTCCGGGAA
The DNA here is from genome assembly GCF_002294905.1 of Mesorhizobium sp. WSM4308. Classification (NCBI taxonomy): domain Bacteria; kingdom Pseudomonadati; phylum Pseudomonadota; class Alphaproteobacteria; order Hyphomicrobiales; family Phyllobacteriaceae; genus Mesorhizobium; species Mesorhizobium sp. WSM4308. The sequence goes on from NZ_NSFW01000035.1 coordinate 24,077, forward strand.
GGACAAGAAACACTCTTGCTGGACCCTCGCGCAACGAGTGGTCCGCGATGAGCGTTCCCTTAAGTGCTGATCAGGATAGCTGGGTTATCTTCCTAAACGACTGCCATACTGTTGAGAGGCAAAGAGTAACGCTACTTGAAGAATATTGGCACATTCTTGCCGGTCATAAGCTAACCAAGATAGCTAAGATCGCTGGCTCTTTCGGCCGGACATATGATAGTGCTGAAGAACATGACGCCTATTTCCTGGCATCGGCCACTTTGCTTCCAAGAGATGCGATTAAGCGTATGGTCTCGGACGGCAAGAGTGCCCCCGAGATCGCGTCCTTCTTCGGGACGTCACCGGAACTTGTTGAATATCGAATAAAGCGGCTAGGGCTATGGCGCGATCATATTGGAAAGAAAGTGAGCCTCGCCAAACCCTAATGACGTTTTACAATGCGTCGTTACCCGGTTTCCGATCATTGCAGAGGAAGCTTTTCACCCCCTGATTGGCCAGTCTTGGAAGGATCGAAGGCGCCAACCTCTGGGGCAGTTCGCGCCGGTCTTTTTCCATTTGGTCGGACGGCTTTGTCTGCCCGACCGCATCGCAGTGACGTCGTTCTCACAGTTTTCGGCGCTTCTTGGCCTCTAGGTCCGGTGGGCATTGGTCGCGGTTCTCCCCGCTGTAGCGGACAAGCCGCGCGATTTGTTCATGCAAGGAGGTGGAGCGCGGCAAGTCGGGGAATGCACCGCTTGTCGCCGTCTCGACAATCGCGGTGCGCACAGCTTCGGGGATCTCCTGCCAATGCATCAAGGTCGCGGCAGCAAGATACTGTAGCGGTATCTGAACGTCCTTCTCGAAGGATCTCGACGGCACGCGGCTTTCTCCAATGCATTGCGGGTAACGCGTATAGGAGTTCGGCCTATCGCGCGACGCCTGTTTCATTCGCTGGTTTCGAGGTTTCTCAGCCCGTCCGCAATAAGTTGCAGAGTGGCGATCAGGCGCTTGTATTCCTCGATGATATCGGCAGAGAAATGCGCGAGCTGAACGGCATCGCCCCAATCGTGTGACGCTTCCCATTCGATCATGTCGCGGCAAACCTCAATCTGTTGCTCGCGGATTGCCATTCGGTCGGCATTGGTTGGACGCAAGCGCCATGCTCCTGATCAAGAGCCGTGGTCTACACGCTCGGCTATGTCGAAAAGAATGCCGCGCGCGGCGATGTCTTTCTTTGACGCGTTCGGGTGCCGTGCCGCCCTGATCAATTGCTTGGGCATCATATCTGGCGTCACGATCCGCATCAGAGTCTCGCTGATCGCCTGCAATTCGGTTGCATCCATCGGGAAACGCTCCGTCCCCTGGCTCCCCACCATTAAGCTTAGCAGAGCGGCTTTATTAGCTGAAGCTAAATTCACGTTACATGGAACTCTCGCCAGCCGATCCTAGCGGTTGAGCGACAATGTGTGGCCGATAATCGCCAGCGAGGAATTTGCGCGGCCATGAAGAGGGGTATCATATCGCCTCAGCCGGCGAGCCCCATCGGCCCGCCGACTTGGATCACTAAGACAACTGGCTTTAACAAACCACGCCGTGACTCCGGACAAGCGGCGCTAGGCGATGCGACGTCGTGCTGCACCGATATTTGAAACCGGATAATTGCGTAATTGCCAAAATTAGTGAAACCTTGGTGGAGGGACATAGGGCAAAAGGGGACGTTCTCGAACCGCGAAGGTTCCGAGATCGGCTGGGCAAAGCATGTATTTTCCGCAGTTTCTGGTGGGGATGTCTGCCACAACGAGCGTGGCCGCAATCTGGGCGTACCTTGAAACCGGATCCGTCTGGGCGGCGCTCGGATGGACTATCCTTGCACTGGTCCTTCTGCAGGTTGGATACTTCGGCCTGGTCGTTCGCTTGATATATAAGCGAGCATTGGGAGCCACCGACACAAGGTCGGCTGCGGTCGACCCCACACAACCTCTGGTGTTTTGGTCTTCTCAAATGGCCTAGAGCAAGTCCTGTTTAATCCGGTTCATATCCTGCGGCTTTGAAGGAGTTAGCACATTCGGCTGGGGTGAAGATGTCGACTTTGATCAGCGCTCGTAATCGTTATCATTCGAGCGCTGAGTCTTGCGGTCCTGCTCTTCAGCCTGCTGAGTCTTCTGCTTGTTCGCGTCCTTCTGCTTGGGTCTCATCTCCTGCTCGTTGCCGGTGCGCGGCTGCTCCGAGTGGCGGGGATCGTCCCGAGTTGGAAGGTCTCGCCCTCGCGCCTCGCGTTCGGGGATCGGCTCGCCACTGCCACCACCACGACGCTGTTGCTGCCGCTCGAACTGCAGCCGCGCGAGACGGTCGTGCATCTTGTCGTTGACCTCTTCACGATACTGTTCGAACTGTCCTTGATGCGCCGGAGGCAGCGTCTCGCGCATGTTGTCGAGAGCCTGATTGACGCGGGCCATCTGACGCCGCATTTCCAAAGGGGTTTGCGCCATGTTCAAATCTCCTATCAGTGCATTCAATTCTCTCATACCGGGATGGGACAGGAAAGACTTCTGCCCCGATTGATCAGCTCCGCGATCCGCGGCAGGACCTGACTCCCCCTCGCCTGTCCGATCGCGACGGAACCGCAGAAAATTGTTGCCGATCGACTCCGCTGCCGTGAGAGCCTGACCGACTACGCCCGCGGTCCGCATCGTCGTCACAGTCTTTTGCCATGCGGCAGCGATTGCGTCGCCGTTCATGACAAGGGATTGTCCATCCAAACGGCGTTGCCGCTTGGCCTCCACTCGCTCGATCGTCCTGGCGCTAACCTGGTAGCGCGGATCGCTCTGGGCGCGGCTGTAGGCTCCGGCGTGCTCCTTCGTGAAGGGCCGCGTCATCGCATGATCCATGCGCCGCGTCGCCACCATCGCAATGCCGTTCTCGCGTGCTTTTTCCGCAAAGGTCTCGCGCCAAGCGACAATATCTGGCTTGTAGAATTTCAGGCGTTCGCCGTCGGCTGACCGTGCCTGGACCATCGCGTGGATATGGACGTGCTTGGTGTCCTTGTGATGCGCCAGGACGAACTTGTATCCTGGCGCTCGCTCCTCCATTACGGCGCGCGCCGCGGCCATGACCGCGTTGGCATCGGTGCCGGCCTTTGCCGAGAAAAGCAGGTGATAGGCATTGCGGCGTTCACGCCCCGAAAACTGCGGGCGCCATTGTTCATAGACCGAAGCCGCCGCCTTGGCGGGGTTCCTCGCGCCCCGAATTGGCTCGCCGTTCGCAGTGCGGACGTCTTTGTTTGTACGGATGAACTTTTGCAAAAAGTATTTCGCTTTGGGTTCACGGCTGACGGCCGCCGTTACCTCTGCCTTGGCGACCACCCCCGCCGCGCCCATGGCCTCGGACAACCGCGCCTCGATCTTGTCGAGCGCCTTGCTGCGCGAATTCTCCCGCCCGCCGGCCAGCACCTTGGCGAGCGGCCCTGCCCGCTCATCAGTGTGCGCGTATACCTCCACCGTCTGACCATCCCGAGCATAGATGAATGGTTTTGCGTCGAAGGCCTCGCTCAACGCCTCGCTCAAGGCGGCATCGCTGACCTCGCCGGCGAGATCGAAACGAACCTCGATAAAATTGGTATTTTCCAGGGGTGGTTCGAACGTCTCGCAAAACATCTTCAGGAACGCCTTTCGTGCGCCGCCTGTCGCAAGGACCTGTCCATCCTCGTCAAAAATCTCGATGTCGTGTTTCTCGCCTTTTTCGTCTTCGCGCTTTCCGATGTAATTGAGCAGCCGAGCGGCGGCTTCCTTGGTCGATGGCGGATTCGGCATGACCTTGAACACAGCAGGCTGCGCGCCCGCCGCATAGCCTGCCCGTGCCGCGACGGCCCGCGCCTGATAGGCGACCCGCGCCACTCGCCCTGCACCGCTCGAGAGACTCCCACGACGGCCGCCGCCGCCGCGCCGCTTCCAGTCTTCCTCCTCCTCTTCCGGCCGGAATCCGGCGAGCGTAGCGCCATAGACCATGATCGGCGCGCTAGCGGCATTGGGGGTGGTCGCAGCCACGGCGGACTTCGGAGACTTGCTGGCGACGGAGCTCCCCACCCCTCCTGTCC
>NZ_NSFW01000036.1:0-24077 GCF_002294905.1 Mesorhizobium sp. WSM4308
ACGCAGCGGTGTGAGACGGGCATTCTTGTGGATGTTCATTCGGACCCTCCGATGGATGCTGAAGCGTGGTAACTCCAGTCTCCTCGGTCCGGTCCGAATGGACAACCTCTCGAAAGCTCACACCTAGTGCCGGCAGTGGCACCGCTGTTGTCCGTCGACAGGTCCCGCGCTTGCTCGGTGCGACCAACAACCTTAAGCGCTAGGGCGTAACCTGACCCTGCAAGATCTCCTCACCGACTATAAGGTGCGCCTCACGATCTGAGACGATGGGACAGGATGGCTAAGGAGGTGCGCCGTCTTGCATGCCCCGCCAGCGAGGCGAACCCTCTCGGCTACGCGCGCCACCAGCGACGCTCCATATCGTCAGGCCTGCGTCTCATGCTCAGATGAGCCGGTATTTGGCTCTCTCATCAGCAAACCGAGAGAGCCCATGCCAAGACGGAAGCAAGCAAGACGAACGAGCGTCAGAGATATCCTGCGCCTGACCCATAAACAGGGCAGTCCGGTGGGCCAAGGTGGCAGAGCAACTGAGGTTCGGCAAGACTTCGGCTTCCACCTATCTGCGGGCGCTGGAGACGGGCTGTCGTGCAGGCCCTGCATGCGGCTTTGAGGACGATGCGATGTTGAAACACCGTCTGTTGCGCCGAATCGGCCGTCGGCCAAACGTTGGGTCGTCATCAGGTTCTCGACAGCTTCCCGGTGTCAAATCCAAACCGTGGTCGGCGATCCCCACCAGGGTGGGAAGGCAGCGCTGATATAGCCGAACGTCGATCAAGTCACGATCAACGATTGCCTCATGTCACATGCCCTGCGGGACTGAAAAACGGAGAAGAACATGTGCGATGCAAAACTGAAGACCGTGCTTTCGCTTTTTTCGCCGGTGGCCAGCAAATTAGATGCTCTCTCGTCCAACGGACCAGCGACGGATGCAAACTGCGTTAAGCTAAATACGAACGAGAACCCGTTTCCGTTGCCGAAGAGCGTAATGCAAAGTGCAATTGCTGCGATCGAACACCAGTATCTTTATCCGGAAGACGACAATCTCAGCTTAAGGGCAGCTGCCTCCGATGCTTACGGATTTTCCAAAGATCAGGTGATTGCCGGCAACGGTTCGTCGGAGCTGCTCGGACTCATCTACAGAGCTTTCCTCGCCCCAGGAGATAGAGTGGCAATGCTGTCGCCCGGATTTTCGTTCAACCGTAAACTTGCCATGTTGCAGGGTGCCGAGTTTCTCGAAATCGCATCGAGCGAAGCTCATCCCCTGCCGATAGAAAAACTGCTGTCCGGCCCCGCAAAAGACGCGAAGTTCATTCTGTTGGCTAATCCGAACAATCCGACCGGAACATTCGTGCCGGTGGCCGAAATCGAACGCCTTGTGGAGCAAGCAGATCGCTTGGTCGTCTTGGATGAGGCCTACGTTGACTTCGCACCCGACAATGCCCTGCGCCTCGTCAATAGACATCCGAATCTTTTGATCTTGAGGACTTTTTCAAAGAGCTATGCTGCCGCTGGCGTGCGAGTCGGCTTCGGTTTCGGTCACCCAGAAATCATTGGCAGGCTGCGCAACATCCAGAATGTCTTCAACATGAACGTGATCGGGCAGGCGGTCGGGAAAAGCATTCTTGCGCATCGCCACGCCTACGAAGAGAACCACAGGCACATCAAGCATGAACGACAGCGAGTGACCCTGGCGCTGTTGCAACTTGGCTTTTCCGTAACACCCTCCCACGCAAACTTTTTGCTGGCCCGTGTGCCGGCGGGACAGGAGGGCTCATGCTGGCAAGCCGCGTTGAAAGAGCAGGCGATCCTCATCGCCAGCTTTCCTGACGTAGATTTGAAGAACTGTATTCGCGTCAGCATTGGCACCACAGAGCAGATGGACAAATTCCTTGCTGCCGCCGAACGCGTCTGTATGAACTTTAAGAAGGATCGCGGTGCTCACAAGCATGAAGTCGATTCACATTAAGCATCAAGTAATGATATGTCGTGAGCTATGATGATTAGCGAATAAATATAGGTAATTTGGAGAACAATTAATTGAAGAAAATTTCCGCTTCGGGCCTGACCTTCGGCATCTTCGATCATCTGGACGAAAACGGCGATGACATCGCACAACAATATGCAGATCGGCTGAGCCTAGCAGAAGCGTGCGATGGCTATGGCTTTTATGCGTATCATCTCGCCGAGCACCACTGTACGCCGCATGGCAGAGGTCCATCACCGAATTTGTTCTTAGCGAGCGTCGCCCAGCGAACCCGCAGTCTTCGTGTTGGTCCCATGGTAATGCTACTTGCGCTCTATCATCCGCTGCGTGCCTTCGAGGAGATCTGCATGCTTGATCAGTTGAGCGGCGGCAGGCTTGAACTCGGCATAGGGCGCGGCTCTGCTCCCACTGAATTGGGATACTTCGGGGTTGCTGTAGAAGCAGCACCAGAACAGTATGCGGAGGCCAGTGAGATTCTCATCAATGCGATGAAAGGCGGGACGCTTTCTTATCAGGGCCGCCACTTTGAGTTGAAAGATGTTCCGCTGACGTTGAGACCTCACCAATATCCCCGTCCGCCGACATGGATCGCCACCAATCGACCCGAGCCGGCTAGCTGGGCCGCTGCGAATGGGGCAAACATCGCCTGCGTCGGACCTTCCACTTCTGTTCGCAGCGTTACCGACGCGTTCCGCGCCGCCCGAATTCACGATGCTGACATTGGCCAGCAAGCGCCATTTCTTGGATTGCTCCGAATGGTGGTGATAGGGCGTTCTGAAACAGATGCGTATTTGCTCGCAGCACCTGCCTATGAACGATGGCTCAATAGCTTCAAATTTCTATACGAACTAAATGCCATTTCCACTCCACCAAACTTGCCTTTGAACTTCGATGCAGCAATTGAAAGTGAATTGTGCGTCGTGGGAACGGCAGATTCTGTCCGAAAAGCTCTCCTTGATCAGCTGGAAGAGGCAGGTGCTAATTATCTTCTGTGTCAACTGGCATTTGGGGATTTGCCGCTGGATGCCTCACTATACACCGCATCGGCCATTGGATCCGAAATCATGGCTCGAGTTGCCGCATCGTGAATCCGTCGTGTGATTGGAGGAGCAGCGGCAGCGCTGCTCCTCATTGCGAAACGGTTGTGGGGGCCGGACTCCTGTGTCAGGTGTAAACCATTGGAGCACGTCCTATCTGATCCAGGTCATATCCTGCGGCTTTGAAGTAGTTGGCACATTCGGCTGGGGTGAAGAGGTCGACGACCGCGCCGAGGCGTCCTGACCTTGCCCCTCTGATCTAATCCGGTTTGAAGTTCGTTCTGGCCCATCCAGAGGACCAGGACATGAAACGCAGCCGCTTCTCTGAAGAGCAGATCATCGGAATTTTGAAGAAACACGAGGCCGGGGTATCGGTTGGCGATCTGTGCCGCAAGCACGGGGTCAGCGACGCCTCGATCTACAATTGGAAGGCCCGCTTCGGCGGGATGGATGTCACCGAGGCTCGGCGACCTGAAGGCGCTGGAGGACGAGAACACGCGCCTGAAGCGGCTTTTGGCCGACGCCATGCTCGACAATGCCGCGTTGAAGGACCTTGTGGGAAAGAAATGGTGACGCCCGCCGCCAAGCGGAAAGCTGTCGCTCGCCTGAAGGAAGGCTTCGGGATGAGCGAACGGCGGGCGTGTAAAGCCATCGGCTGTTGCCGCATGACGGTTCGCTACCAGACCAGCAGGCCGGACGACCGCGAGGTTCGCGAGCGGATGAAGGCCGATCGCGCAGGAGCGTCGCCGGTTCGGCTACCGGCGTCTTCTCGTGATGCTGAGGCGGGAGGGCCTGGTCGTGAACCACAAGAAGCTGTTCCGGCTCTATCGGGAGGAGAAGCTCGCCGTCGCCGCCGTGGCGGCCGCAAGCGGGCGATCGGGACCAGGGCGCCGATGCTGGTGCCGCTGAGGCCCGACGAGCGCTGGTCGCTCGACTTCGTATCGGACCAGCTCACCGACGGGCGCCGCTTCCGCATCCTGGCCGTCGTCGACGACTGCACGAGAGAGTGCCTCGCACTCATCGTTGATACGTCTCTCTCGGGCATGCGGGTTGCCCGCGAATTGGACGGCTCATCACCGAGCGGGGCCGGCCCAGGATGATCGTCAGCGACAATGGCAGCGAGTTCACCTCGAACGCCATCCTCTCCTGGGCGGATCAGAACCGCGTCGAATGGCATTACATTGCGCCCGGCAAGCCGATGCAGAATGGCTTCATCGAGAGCTTCAACGGCCGACTGCGCGATGAACTGCTCAACGAGACGCTGTTCACCTCGCTGGCTCAGGCGCGCGTAGCCATCGCCCTGTGGCACGCCGACTACAACACCGCGCGGCCGCACTCCCCCCTGGCAGACCCCGGCCAAGTTCGCCAGCACCTTCAATCCGCGACGGTCGCTCGCGCTGCGCTATGCCAAAGGCTCCGCGCCAGCGCCCGTCGCTTCACCCGCCCAGCAGGGCACAACCCACGCCGGAAACGAACTCAAAACTGCTGGGGCAACGTCAGTCCCATAGAGCCTTGATGGTTATCTCGGCCTTTGCTCGCAGCAGCGCCTTAGGTTGGGCGAAGGCGTTCTCAATCGGATTGAAGTCGGGACTGTAGGGCGGCAGTTAGAGCAGGCTCGCCTGCGGCCTCAATCGCGCCGCGCAGGGTTCTCCAGGCGGATGTCGCCAATGTCAAATTTGCTGGCATCCATGTCGCCCTCGCCAACCGCACAAGCGAAGGCCAGAAAGCCAACATGTGTTCTGCGGCTTAATTAAGAGTCAGCCGATGTCGGCCGAACATCACCTTGTCTCGAAGTCGACGATCGGACAGCAGGTTGCGAAAGTTGGCGCGATGCGAAACAAACTGCTGAAGCGCTCAACTTTTATTGATCACGCGTGTTGGACGCGACGCACTCCCGTTCCAATCGGGCTGAGCGCAAATTCTCCCGGTTCACAAAACTGAGTCGCTGGAGTAGTGGGGGCGCAGAGAAATCTCCGGTCGCAGCCTTACCCGGTCAAAACAAGGATACCAATGATGAAGACTCTCGCCGTCTGCTCTGGCGGATTGGACTCCGTTTCCCTTGCTCACATGGTGGCAGCGGAGCACGAACTCACCGGCCTTCTATCTTTCGACTATGGCCAACGGCACAGGAAGGAATTGGGCTTCGCCGCTCTTTGCGCGCAGCGACTGAAGGTCCCGCACCAGATCATCGACATCGGCGAAATTGGCCGTGGCCTTTCCGGCTCAGCGCTGACTAGCAGTATCGACGTGCCGGACGGCCACTACGCCGAAGACACGATGAAGATTACGGTGGTGCCGAACCGCAATGCCATCATGTTGGCAATCGCCTTCGGTCTCGCCGCCGCCCACAGCGCCGAAGCGGTGGCGGCGGCCGTGCATGGTGGGGACCATTTCATCTATCCCGATTGCCGTCCGGCCTTCATTGAAGCTTTCCAGACAATGCAAGACCGCGCGCTCGACGGCTATGCGCAGATACGCCTCTATGCACCGTATGTGAATCTCGGAAAAGCTGACATTGTTGCGGATGGCGCAAGATACGGCACCCCGTTTGCTGAGACCTGGTCCTGTTACAAGGGCGGCGTGCGTCACTGCGGACGATGCGGGACCTGCGTCGAGCGGCGCGAAGCGTTCCATCTCGCCGGGCACGCTGATCCCACCGACTACGAGGACGCCGATTTCTGGCTTGAGGCGCTGCGCAGGAGGCGCGCGTAATGTTCCACATCAGCAAGGAATTCCACTTCTCGGCCTCGCATCAGCTCACCTCCTTGCCTCCCAACCATCAATGCGCGCGCCTGCACGGGCATAACTATGTCGTCGTAGTGGAGCTGTCGGCCAAGGAACTGGACGCCCACGGCTTCGTGCGCGACTATCACGATCTGGCGCCGCTCAAACGCTACATTGACGAGAGCTTCGACCATCGGCACCTCAACGACGTGCTGGGACATGAGAAGGTCACGGCGGAATGCCTGGCCAGACATTTCTATGAATGGTGCAAGGCACGTCTGCCGCAGACCGCGGCCGTGCGCGTTAGCGAAACACCGAAAACTTGGGCGGAATACCGTCCGTGACCGACATGCATCCCGCAATCCGTGTGAGCGAGATATTCGGGCCGACTATCCAGGGCGAGGGCGTGCTCATCGGCTTGCCGACGGTGTTCATCAGAACCGGCGGATGTGATTATCGCTGTTCATGGTGCGACAGCCTTCACGCGGTGGACAATCAGTATCGCCATGAATGGCTACCGATGCCGATCGATGCCGTGTGGCAAACCGTCCATGCGCTTTCCGGCGGCAGGCCGGTTATGGTCTCCTTGTCAGGCGGCAACCCGGCCATTCAGCCGTTCGGTCCCCTCATAGAACGAGGCCATCGCGAGGGCTATCGTTTTGCACTGGAAACGCAGGGTTCCGTGGTGAGGGAGTGGTTTGCGGATCTTGACGTGCTGACCCTTAGCCCAAAGCCGCCGTCCAGCGAGATGACGACCCGTTGGGCTGCGTTTGATGCATGCCTCGAAGCGGCGCAAGAGAAGCCGCAAATCGTGCTCAAGCTCGTCGTTTTCGACGAGAGTGACTATGCCTACGCCAAAGAAGTCGCGGCGAGATATCCGCACCTTCCGATCTATCTGCAACCCGGCAATCACACGCCGCCGCTCCCTGGCAGTGAAGACGCCTCTGTCGACTTGGACGGAATAATGATGCGAATGGAATGGCTTGTCGAAAGGGTGACTAGCGACAGGTGGTTCGAAGCCCGCGTGTTGCCGCAGCTGCACGTTCTGCTTTGGGGTAACAAGAGGGCGGTCTAGTCTGTGGCTTGCGTCGCACCGGAAGGCCGGGCTCCAACGGCTTGGCAGGCTCTCTTCGCGTGCCGAGTACAGCCGAGCTTTGTTCGCGTCAGCGGTCTCGCGATTGTGCGGCTGGAAACCGCCCGGACACCCCGCTGCCGGCGTGTGTCACCTTGACTCCGATGAGCTGTCGTCACGCAAAGTTGAAATCCGCAAGAACTGGCCTTCTCGCCCCACCTGCTCCGTCGCAAGCACGTCATCCCCTCATCCTTGTCCAGCTCTTATCGATGTATCTCATTGTCCGGCCTGACGCACGACTGTCAGCATGGGAATGCATCCATTGCGCAAATGCCTTCCATAAAGAAGATCGATTTCCTCATTGGCCCAACGTGAAATATAGCAACGTTTTCGTGGCGTGGGTCGGCTGCGTCGGGAGTAGCGATGAAAACGTATTGGGGTCGCCTGCGTCTCCTTGGGCAGCGAGTGTAAAGTATAGCGATGCGGCCTCCGGCGCGAACGGCAGCCGCGCAGTGATCACCTTCGCCTGTGCCTTTGCGGCGGGGGTCAAGCGCTGGTCTGCTAAAATTTTTTATCGTTTAGCTGGTTGAAACTGCCCCCGTTGCGGGCTGCAGAAGCCGGCCAGCCGAGAAACGGCAGCCGCACTTATGAAAGCACGCCAAGGCGTGCGGGCATCTATCAGTTGCAAAGGACAATACTGGCCGCGCCGATTGGCCATCACGCGTCCATTAGGGCAGCCACCAACATCAGTTCGCAAGAGGAGCAAAAGTAATATGTATCGTCGTCACCTGATCAAAGGGTTGGTTGCGCTCGGCGCATGCCGGATTTGCGTTCAAGCCGCCCAAGCGACCAGTGCCCATTGGGGGTACACCGGTCCGGTCGGACCGGAGCACTGGGCTGATCTGGATAAGGAAAATTTCGTATGCTCTGCCGGCACGCAGCAATCGCCGATCAATATCAACAGCGCGGTCAAGGCGGATATCCCGCATATCGCCATCGGCTGGCACAAGGGCGGCGGCAATATGGTGAACAACGGCCACACCATTCAAATCAATATGCCACAAGGCAGCACGCTGACCCGCGGCGATCGTGTCTACGAACTGGTACAGTTCCATTTCCATGCGCCAAGCGAACATCACGTGGCGGGCAAGAGCTTCCCGATGGAGGTGCATTTCGTTCACAAGGACACGCAAAGTGGTACTCTGGGCGTGCTGGGCGTCTTTTTAACGCCCGGCGCGACAAATGCCAGCTTTGCTGCCCTTGCTGCGGCCTTTCCCGAACTGCCGAATGGGGAGGTGACGATCGACGAGGTGAATCCCAACTGGCTTCTGCCAGCCTCGCTTGGCTATTGGACTTATGAGGGCTCACTGACGACGCCGCCGTGCACCGAAAACGTCGAGTGGATGGTGGCGATGGAACCGGTTGACGTTGATCCGGCAGACATCCAGCGATTTGCCTCACTCTACCCGTCGAACGCGCGCCCTATTCATTCACCCAATCGACGCTTCATCCTGCGCCAGAGTTGAGCGCCGCCCCAGCGGTTCCGCACGGTCCAACATTCTTGGCACAAGTTGGCGCGAAGCCTCCTCTTCCGGTCTGGCGGTCTGACGGCGCTCCCCAAGCTGGCTAGTCTAAATGATAGGGATTCGGTGCCGACACCACTCGTCCCAAATACGTCGCGGCGAGGTTTGTCTGCAACCCGGCAATCACACGCCGCCCCGCCGTGGTAATGAAGACGTCTCTGTCGAGTCCGACGGAATATGATGCGCATGGAACCGCTGGTAGAAAAGGTGACCAGCGACAGGTGGTTCGAAGCCCGCGTCTTGCCGCAGCTGCACGTTCTACTCTGGGGTAACAAGAGGGTAGTGTATACCTTCTCCTAGCTTCGCCGCCAACTACTCGGTTTTCCGAATTGCTCTCTATATTCTTGAAGACGATGCGTTCGTTAAAGACATGTGCTGCGCACCTGGTGTAAAAGCTGCTCTCATCATGCAGAGGTCAAGCCAGTCGGGCTCATCCGAGGCTATGGCCGTGAGCACTGTTCAGTTCGGCAGAGAGGGCGCTTTTGTACACACTTTGCGATCGTGGCGGCCCCGTGGGCAGATCTGCAAGCTGCCGCGACACTAACCTCTCGAAGCCCGCCCGCCCGCCTTTCGTGCAGCTTCCTCTGAACAAAACCACCGCTCGCCCTTCAATAGGTTGATGCGTGTCTCCCAGTAAGATTCCTGTCCAAGAACGTGATAATCTTCTTGCCAGTGTTGTAGCTGATGTTGCCCTTGATGCCGCAGCCTACCGCGGCGGGACCAAACTCAATGGCAAGCAGGCCGGCTAGGATCGTGCAGCCAGTCGCGAGCCTCGCCCACAACGGGGTCTCACGCGCATGAGGGCGCCGACCATGGGTTCGGCGGTTCATACGCGTATAACACGTATCTTTCTGAAAAAATCAATGCTCTCGGCTAAGCTACTGAATTATTTGGCTTCCATATAGCGCGTCGGCGGAACCAACTTGTAGACGGGCTATGAAAGGTTAAGCGCGGATGTCTATCGGCCGCCGGCGTTCCCGCTCTGTAAGCCTGCCTGAACTACCCGCGCCGCGGTCAAGCCCCAGGCTCCTGCTCATCCAGCGACCGCCCGATCAATGGCAGGCTGGAAAGACAAGAGCCGATGTCTTCCGATGGTCTCGCCATCAGCTTTGGGCTAACTTCCCCATTCTCCCGCTTCGAGCTCGACACACGGCGGTTTGGATGGCGCACGACAATCTGTGTCGGCTTTGTCGTGTCCGTGACAGACGCCTGAAAGGCCCGTTCGCGCGTTTTGCCGCCGTCTAAGCGGCTGGAATTTAATGACAAAGTTTCTTCTGGGATCGGCCGATCACGCTGGTACGCTTTTTGCGATGCTTGGTGTGAGGCGGCACGAGCTGCCTATCGGCACTTGTGTCGCGGGCAGTCGCGATAATTAGAACGAAGGAAGGAAAGCTATTATGTCAGGTCTGCGTCAGATCGCCTTTTACGGAAAAGGCGGCATCGGCAAGTCCACCACGTCCCAAAATACGCTCGCTGCCCTTGTCGACCTCGGGCAGAGAATCCTCATCGTAGGATGCGACCCCAAAGCCGATTCCACACGCTTGATCCTGAATTCGAAAGCTCAGGATACCGTCCTGGATCTCGCCGCACAGGAAGGCTCGGTGGAAGACCTCGAACTCCAGGACGTGCTCAAGGTGGGCTACAGAGGCATCAAGTGCGTGGAGTCCGGCGGCCCCGAGCCGGGTGTCGGTTGCGCCGGCCGCGGCGTCATCACCTCGATCAATTTCCTCGAGGAGAATGGCGCTTATGACGATGTCGATTATGTCTCCTATGACGTCCTCGGCGACGTGGTATGCGGCGGCTTCGCCATGCCGATCCGCGAAGGCAAGGCCCAGGAGATCTATATCGTCATGTCCGGCGAGATGATGGCGCTCTATGCCGCCAACAACATCGCCAAGGGCATCCTCAAATATGCCCATTCGGGCGGTGTGCGGCTGGGCGGGCTGATCTGCAATGAACGTCAAACCGACCGCGAACTCGATCTGGCCGAAGCACTGGCTGGCCGATTGAATTCCAAGCTCATCCACTTCGTGCCCCGCGACAACATCGTCCAACATGCCGAACTCAGGAAGATGTCGGTGATCCAGTACGCGCCGGACTCAAAGCAGGCAGGGGAATACCGCGCTCTGGCCGAGAAGATCCACGCCAATTCGGGCCAGGGTACGATCCCGACGCCGATCACCATGGAGGAGCTGGAGGAGATGCTGCTCGACTTCGGCATCATGAAGACCGACGAGCAGATGCTTGCCGAGCTTCACTCCAAGGAAGCGGCGAAGGCGGCGGCCCAGTAGTGACATTAGCGCTGCCATGAATCGGCGCGCCTTGCAGAGAACGGCGCCTATTCTTTGAGGCGTCACCCAACCTTGAAAGGGGGACTCATGAGCCGGGAATACGAGAATGACGGTGCTCTTCATGCGAAGCTTATCGAAGAGGTGCTGTCGCATTATCCCGACAAGGCGGCGAAGCGCCGCAAGAAGCACCTCAACGTCGCAAAGAGCGGCAACGAGGCTGGCGGGGAAAGCGAGGTCCTTTCCGAATGCGACGTCAAATCGAACATCAAGTCCATTCCCGGGGTGATGACGATTCGCGGCTGTGCATATGCTGGTTCGAAAGGCGTGGTGTGGGGGCCAGTCAAGGATATGGTCCATATCTCGCACGGCCCGGTCGGCTGCGGCCAATATTCTTGGTCGCAGCGCCGCAACTACTACGTCGGTACAACGGGCGTCGACACGTTCGGGACAATGCAGTTCACCTCCGATTTCCAGGAGAAGGACATCGTCTTCGGCGGCGACAAGAAGCTGGAACAGATCATTGACGAGATTGAAGTCTTGTTTCCGCTCAACAACGGCATCACCGTGCAGTCCGAATGCCCTATCGGCCTGATTGGCGATGACACCGAGGCCGTTTCTCGCAAAAAGACCAAGGAGTATGACAAGACGATCGTGCCGGTACGCTGCGAGGGCTTCCGCGGCGTCTCGCAGTCGCTTGGCCACCACATCGCCAATGATGCAATCCGGGATTGGGTCTTCGACAAAAAGGATGTCAAGTTCGAGGCCGGCCCCTACGACGTCAACGTCATCGGCGACTACAATATCGGCGGCGATGCCTGGGCCTCGCGCATACTGCTTGAGGAGATAGGGCTGCGCGTGGTTGGCAACTGGTCGGGTGACGCCACACTCGCAGAGATCGAGCGCGCCCCGAAGGCTAAGCTCAATCTTATCCACTGCTACCGGTCGATGAATTACATCTGTCGGCATATGGAGGAAAAGTATGGCGTCGCCTGGATGGAGTACAATTTCTTCGGTCCCTCCCAGATCGAAGCCTCTCTGCGCAACATAGCCAAGCATTTTGGGCCGGAAATCGAGGAGAAGACCGAAAAGGTCATTGCCAAGTACAGGCCGCTTGTTGATGCGGTCATCGCCAAGTACCTGTCGCGCCTGGAAGGAAATACCGTGATGCTCTATGTCGGCGGCCTGCGCCCCCGCCACGTCGTCACGGCCTACGAGGACCTCGGCATGGTCATCGTGGGCACCGGCTATGAATTCGCCCACAGCGACGACTATCAGCGCACCGGCCACTACGTGAAGAACGGCACGCTGATCTACGATGACGTGACCGGCTATGAGTTGGAGAAATTCATCGAAGGGATTCGCCCAAATCTGGTCGGCTCGGGAATCAAAGAAAAATACCCGGTGCAGAAGATGGGCATACCGTTCCGCCAGATGCATTCCTGGGATTATTCAGGCCCGTATCACGGCTACGACGGCTTTGCCATTTTCGCACGTGATGTGGATCTCGCCATTAACAACCCGGTCTGGGACCTATTCCACGCGCCTTGGAAAAGAAGCCGGGGCGATGAGCGGGCGATGGCTGCCGAATAAACATTTGCTTCAGCCCCAGTCTCCCACTGAGACGGTGAACTCCCGCGGCCTCTGATCCGCCGGAGCCTGGAACGTCTTGACGTCCTGAGCTGCCGTCCCGCGCAGCCAGATGCAAAAGAGGTAATCATCATGCCGCAGTCGGCTGAAAAAATTCTCGATCACGCTCCCCTGTTCCGCGAGCCGGAATACAGAAAGATGCTCGCTGAGAAGAAGCTAAACTTCGAATGTCCGCACCCCGATGAAATCGTTTCCGATCAGCGCGATTTCACCCAGACGTGGGAATACCGCGAAAAGAACCTCGCCCGCAAAGCGCTTGTCGTGAACCCGGCCAAGGCCTGCCAGCCGCTGGGTGCGGTATTCGCTGCCGCCGGCTTCGAGCGAACCATGTCCTTCGTCCACGGCAGCCAAGGTTGCGTCGCCTATTACCGCTCGCACCTGTCGCGCCATTTCAAGGAGCCTGCCGCGGCGGTCTCCTCCTCAATGACCGAGGATGCGGCGGTGTTTGGCGGCCTGAAGAACATGGTCGACGGGCTCGCCAACACCTACCAGCTCTACGACCCCAAGATGATTGCCGTGTCGACGACCTGTATGGCAGAGGTCATTGGCGACGACCTGCACAGCTTCATCCAGAACGCCAAGGACGAAGATTCAGTCCCGCGCGACTTCGACGTGCCCTTTGCCCACACCCCGGCCTTCGTTGGCAGTCATGTCGACGGCTATGACAACATGGTCAAAGGCATTTTGGAGCACTTCTGGAAAGGTCAGGAGCGTACGCAAATCGAAGGAACCATCAACATCATTCCGGGCTTCGACGGCTTCTGCGTCGGCAACAACCGGGAGCTCAAGCGCCTGCTCGATGTAATGGGCGTGTCCTATACATTGATCCAGGATGCCTCTGACCAGTTCGATACGCCTTCGGACGGTGAATACCGCATGTATGACGGGGGCACGAAGATCAACGAGGTGAAGAAGGCCCTCAACGCCGAGGCAACGCTTTCGCTGCAGCATCACAACACCCGAAAGACACTGGGCTATTGCGAGGAGGTCGGGCAGGCGACGGCCTCGTTCCACTATCCGCTCGGCGTTCAGGCGACGGACGAATTCCTGATGGAGGTCGCGGCGATTTCCGGCAAGGAGATTCCCGAGGCAATTCGCCTCGAGCGCGGCCGACTGGTAGACGCCATGGCGGACAGCCAATCCTGGCTGCATGGTAAGAAATACGCCATCTACGGTGATCCCGACTTCGTTCACGCAATGGCCCGCTTTGTCATGGAGACCGGCGGCGAGCCAACCCATTGCCTCGCCACCAATGGCACCTCGGCATGGGAAGCCGATTTGAAGAAGCTGCTAGCATCCTCGCCTTTCGGCAAGGCTGCCCAGGTTTGGGCGGGCAAGGACCTGTGGGCGCTGCGCTCGCTGCTCTTTACCGAGCCGGTGGACCTTTTGATCGGCAATTCCTACGGCAAGTACCTGGAGCGCGACACCGGAACGCCGCTGATCCGGCTGATGTTTCCGATCTTCGATCGGCACCATCATCACCGCTTTGCGCTCTTTGGCTACCAGGGCGCGTTGCGCGTGCTGACGACGATCCTCGACAAGATCTTCGACAAACTCGATCGCGAGACGAGCGAGACGGGTGTGACGGATTATTCCTATGACCTCACGCGCTAAGAGCCGTGGCCGGCTTTTCGCCGAGGCCATTCCTTGCCCAATGGACTGGGGAGGCTGAGCGATGTCCTCCCTCAGCGCCAAAATCAAGGACGCCTTCGATGAGCCCGCCTGCGATAAGAACCGTGGCAAAGATGCCAAGGCGCGCAAGGAGGGCTGCTCGAAGTCGCTGACACCAGGGGCGGCAGCCGGCGGCTGCGCCTTTGACGGAGCCAAGATCGTCCTGCAGCCGATCACCGACGTTGCGCATCTGGTCCATGCGCCGCTCGCCTGCGAGGGCAATTCTTGGGACAACCGTGGTGCGGTTTCGTCAGGGCCGACCTTGTGGCGGACAAGCTTCACGACCGACCTCACCGAACTCGACCTGGTGATGGGGCAGGGCGAGCGGAAACTCTTCAAGGCGATCCGCGAGATCAAGCACACATACGCGCCGCCGGCGATCTTCGTCTACTCAACTTGCGTAACGGCGCTGATCGGTGACGACATCGAGGCCGTGTGCAAACGCGCCACGGAAAAGTTCGGTTTGGCCGTGGTGCCGATCAATGCGCCTGGCCTGGCAGGCTCCAAGAACCTCGGCAACAAGCTCGCCGCCGAGGCGTTGCTCGATCATGTCATCGGCACGGTCGAACCCGACGACCCCGGGCCCTACGACATCAACATCCTTGGCGAATTCAACCTCTCGGGCGAATTCTGGCTTGTAAAGCCGCTCCTCGATCGGCTCGGCATCCGGGTGCGCGCCTGCATTCCCGGCGATGCGCGTTACCGCGACATTGCTTCCGCGCACCGCGCCCGGGCGGCAATGATCGTGTGCTCGACCGCGCTGATCAGTCTTGCCCGCAAGATGGAGGAGCGCTGGGACATCCCGTTCTTCGAGGGCTCCTTCTATGGCATCTCCGACACATCGCAAGCTCTTCGCAACCTTGTCAGGCTGCTGGTGAGGAAGGGCGCCGATCCGGAGATCCTCGAGCGCACGGAGACGCTGATCGCGCAGCAGGAGGCGATCGCGTGGAAGAAACTCGAATCCTACCGGCAAAGGCTCCAAGGCAAGCGCGTGCTGCTCAACACAGGCGGTGTGAAGTCCTGGTCGGTTGTCCGTGCGCTGATGGAGATCGGAATCGAGATCGTCGGCACCTCGGTCAAGAAATCTACGGTGCAGGACAAGGAGCGCATCAAACAAGTTCTCAAGCACGACAAGCATATGTTCGAATACATGGCTGCGCGCGAGCTGTACGCCATGCTCTCTGAACACAGGGCCGATATCATGCTGTCGGGCGGTCGCACGCAATTCATTGCGCTCAAGGCCAAGACGCCCTGGCTCGATATCAACCAGGAGCGCCAGCACCCTTATGCCGGCTATGCCGGCATGGTGGAACTCGTACGCCAGATCGACCTCGCCATTCACAATCCGGTCTGGTCTCAGGTGCGCCAGCCGGCCCCGTGGGATTGCCAGCCTGATCTAAAAGACGAACTGCCATGCACGAAGAAGGAGTCCGGGCACCTGTTCGATGAATTCGCCGGCGCGACGGCACACGAGTTCAGCGAGTGTTGAGGCGACCGATGGCCCGCATCCTTCCCCAGACCAAATCCGCGGCGGTGAACCCGCTGAAGTCGTCGCAGCCGCTGGGTGCCGCCTTTGCCTTTCTTGGGGTCGACGGCGCGATGCCGCTGTTCCACGGCAGCCAGGGATGCACAAGCTTCGCGCTCGTGCTCTTCGTACGGCACTTCAAAGAAACGATTCCATTGCAGACAACAGCGATGGATGAGGTGGCGACCATCCTCGGCGCTGCCGACCATCTTGAAGAAGCCATCCTCAACCTCAAGAACCGCACGAAGCCAAAGCTGATCGGGGTGTGCACGACCGCGCTGGTGGAGACGCGTGGCGAAGATTGCGCGAGTGATATTGCGAACATCAAGCTGAAGCACACGCAAGAGCTTGCGGGTACGGAGGTCGTGCTGGCCAACACGCCGGATTTTGACGGCGCGATCGAAGAGGGCTGGGCCAAGGCAGTCACCGCAATGATCAAAGGGATTACAGGCTCGGGCGAACGTGCGCGGCAGCCGAAGAAGATCGCGATCCTGCCCGGATGCAACCTCACTGTCGCCGACATCGAGCATATGCGTGACATGGTTGAAAGCTTTGGGCTCAAGCCGGTTATTCTGCCCGACATTTCAGGCTCGCTCGACGGTACGGTTCCTGACCGCTGGGTAGCGACCACATACGGCGGCACCAGCGTCGAAGACATTCGCGAGTTGGGCACGGCCATGCAATGCATCGCCATCGGTGAGCACATGCGCCGCCCGGCGAAAGCGCTGCACGGGTTGACCGGCGTGCCTTACGTGTTGTTCCAGTCACTGACTGGGCTGCAGGACACGGACCGCTTCGTGTCGCTGCTGTCTGCGATTTCGGGCGCGGCGGTACCGGCCCGCGTGCGCCGGCGCCGGGCGCAATTGCAGGACGCGATGCTCGACGGACATTTCCATTTCGGCGGCAAGAAAATTGCCATCGCTGCCGAACCAGACCAGCTGTTCCAACTTGCGACCTTCTTTGCTGGCCTCGGCTCCGAGATAGCCGCGGCCGTCACAACGACCGACAGGTCTAAAATTCTCGAGAAAGTCCCGGCGGTTTCGGTTCAGATCGGCGATCTCGGCGATCTGGAAAGTCTTGCCGTCGGTGCTGACCTGCTTGTCACGCATTCGCACGGGCGCCAAGCATCGGAGCGGCTCCGAATTCCGCTCATGCGCATCGGGTTCCCGGTCTTCGATCGACTAGGCAGCCAGCACAAGCTCGCAATTCTCTATCAGGGCACCCGCGACATGATCTTCGAGGTCGCCAGCATCTTCCAGGCCAACCAACACGCGCCCACTCCTGAGGCGCTTGATCCACTCCGTAATCGAGAAATATCACGATGAACGCTGTTCGCCGCCTCTCGCTGGTCAGTAGTGAGGTTTTCGCCCCGATGCCTGAACGACGTAAGGGCGCATTGCGCGTTGCGATCGCCACTCAGGACATGCAGGACCTCAACGCCCATTTCGGGTCGGCCAGGCGCTTTGCTGTCTACGACGTGACGCGCGAGGAATGGAATCTCGTAGAAGCCGTGGCCTTCGATGACGTGTCCGATGAAAGCGGGGAGCATCGGGCCGAGCGCGATGATCGCATCACGCCAAAGGTGGATGCGCTCAAGGGCTGTCAGATCCTGTTTTGTCTGGCAATTGGCGGCCCTTCGGCAGCCAAGCTTGTCGCGGCAAAAATCCACCCGATCAAAGTGGCGGAGCCCCAATCGATCCCACAGGTGCTCTTGCGCACGCAGATGATGCTCAGGACGTGTCCTCCGCCTTGGCTGCGCAAGGTGCTGGCGCGAGCGGGCATTGCCGAAAAGAAACCGTCCTTCGAGGACGAGGACTGAAAAGAGGAGGACGCCAATGCCTGACCCCGCAATCCCCCCAGCTGTCGCCGAAGACGAGGCGGCTCTTTGCACCCCGTTCGTCAAATGCCTCGTGCGGCTGATCCGTTCTCAGGATTCCTATGGCTCGTGGGAACGCAAAGCGGACGCTGAGCTGCTGGGCGACTTCATCATTACCAAGGAACAGCGCCGAGGGATCCCAATCATCGGAGATCCCGATCCCGACGTGCTGTGGAGGCTCGACAAGTACTACGCCGCCATCGGGCTTGCGATCGAGGAGCGCTGCGGCCTTATGGCATCGCCGATGATCCAGGTGAGCCATGAGGGTTTTGGTCGGGTGCTTTTCACGACCGGACGGCTGGTCGTTTTGTCCAAAACGCTGCGCGATGTCCACCGGTTTGGCTTCGAGACGCTCCTGAAGCTCGCCACGGCCGGTACGAAGCTGGTCGACGATGCGATTTCAGTCATCGAAACCTTTCCCCACGTGGCGCTGGCATGATGGGCGCGATTTTCGAGAAAGGCCATCATGACGGACCCGAGAAACTATGTTGGCCAGTCCCCTCGATCCAGGGACTCGAGGCCGACCAGGTTGTTGGGGTATCGCCGATGAAGAAGCCGCTGGTCCTGATCTGCTCGCAAGATGCCGAGTTCTATCTGCTCTACAGCCACATACTGGAGGTTGACGGTTTCAGCAGTGAGACGGCAGACGGCGCGAAGGCTGCGCTGGCCTTGGCCGAACAACGGGAGCTTCAGGCCGTAGTGCTGGATTGCGACCCAGCCAGCATAAACGGGTCCGCAATTTGCGCCCACCTCAAGCGGGAACCGCGCACCACCGACCTGCCTATCATCGCCCTGATCGCGCCTGGCGCCGAGCACCAGCACCTCGATCTCTTGAAGGCAGGCGTTGAGAGCTTTGTGCGGCCGGTGGCTCCGGCCAAGCTGCTCGACTGCCTGCGGGCGAGGCTCGGGCTGACCAAGCGTGGTCCGAACGGGGTTGAAAACGACAGTTGGATTTGTTGTGGAGGCCTGGAGATGAAGCTCGATGCCCATCGGGTTCGCGGTAATGGCCACGACATCCATCTCGGACGGATCGATTTCAACGTGCTGCGGCTTATGATTGAGGCCCCCGGCAAGGTCTTCAGCCGGGACGAGCTTATCGGGGCGGCCTGGCTGCCCAACATTCATGTCGGTGCACGCACCGTCGATGTCCATATCAGCCGAATCAGGAGGGCGCTGAAAACGGCCTTGCCCGGCAGCGTCATTCGCACCGTCAGGTCGGCCGGCTACTCGCTCGAGAAGCCGGACGACTGAAATCGGTGATCGAACGTGGTGCCGCTCTCTCTTCCTCCTGAGAGCGGTGTTGCCGCTTTGAGGCGCTCCTAACGAAGACCAGGAGAAGCAGGCAAATGGAATTTAAAAGCATATTCAGTGTGACGGGTGCTGATCATTCTGATGAGGACCTCACAACAGCTGCCGGACTGTGTGCCGAGGTCGGCGCGCACCTATCGGTACTCATTATACCGCCTCCATTGCTCTTGATGTCGTCTCCGCCCCCCGAATGGAATACAGGACGTGCACAGGCAATTGCAGTACCGAACTATCGATTTCAGCAAATCGAGAAATTTTCACAGGACGTGACCAGAATGGAAAGACGGTCCGCGGATATCCTCAAAAGGCTGAAAGCTATGTCGCTTTCCTGTGACGTTGACACCGACTATTGCGATCCGGCTAGCCTCGGTGAAGTGGCACGACAGCGGGCGCTCTGCGCTGACCTGACGATCGTTGGAGGAGACCTCCTCAACGATGAGACTCTCGGACCTCCTGTTGTCAACGGCTGCTTGTTCGATAGCGGAAAGCCGGTGCTCATCGTGCCGAAGGGCGTTAAGGCGACGCTGTCGCCTCGACGCGTGCTGGTCGGCTGGGATTCGCGTGTAGAGGCCTCGCGTGCGGTTCGGGAAGCTCTTAGTATCCTATCCGCTGCCAAGGAAGTCTGTGTCGCTATGGTCGATCCAAAGGCGCAAAACAACGGGAAAGGCGCGCAGTCTGGAGCTGACATCGCTGCCTATCTTACTCGGCACGGTGCTCGGGTCTCCGTTGACCTGCTTAAGAGCGCCGGCAAATCGGCGGGCACAGTGCTGACCCAGCACGCGAACGACATCTGTGCTGACATGATGGTTATGGGTGCTTATGGCAGCCGTGGGCTGCGTGAGCGGATTTTCGGCGGTCCGCCGAGCTGGAGCTTTGGGAAGACCACATTGCCGCTGTTTTTGGCTCGCTGATCAGCTCCGTAGGAACACCGATCAGGTCGTAGGACCGCCAACCAGTCCGAAGTCGTCGTCGGTTACCGGTCGGATTGCGGAGACATGGCTGGATCCGCGAACATCTTGCGACGCTTGTCAGAGCCAAACCGGACGCCTCGACTGCTTCACGACGCTCTCGTGAACCAACTCGTGCGAGATCGTCCGCAACGGGCAGTAAAGACGAACGGCTGCAGCAGACCGCAGCCAAGCCACAGGGCGGGTGTACCAGGAGACCCCGCCTCGTGCGCGAACCCTGTTGGAAGGCCCCTTATCAGTACCCGGACGCGCGTCAAATCGGCGGCTGTCCCTGTCAGCCTGCGGTGTGCAAGGGCCGCTGCCGCGGAGCTTCCCCTGCCCGATCGTCGGGCGTGCGACAATGTCGGATTCCAGACGAGCTGGAACTGCGCGAACTCGTTGGTTTGACAGGTCTTTATCCGGCACGCCGCATGCATGGGAGTCTCCGAAAGCATTAAGAGCCGTTATCCATGGTTACGCCCCTCGAAAGAAAGAGCCGCTTCCGTCGTGGCAGGGAAACAGCCACTCCTGGGGTGGAGGCCGGCGCTAGAAGCCGCCGTAAGATCCGGAAGAGCCGCGCGACAGCATCACACACTTTCCTTCTGCTCTTGGGTTCGGATCACGCCGCGCCGCTGTCGATGCCGCCGACATTGAGCCCAAGACCTGGAAGGCGGCACACGCTTTTGCTGTCCTCTCAGTCGGGACCGCGGCTCAAGCATGCCTGTGAGGTTCGCATTGCTCAATGCCCGGCAATCGACGTCAACATGCCGCTGAGTTGGAAAACACTCCTAGAGGAGTAAGGATAAGTGGACCTCTTTTGTATTGGTGTGGGTGCTGGACCATCTAATTTGAGCCTTGCGTGTCAGATACAGGAAGAGATTGCGCAAGGGGCACTGTTCCTGGACCGGGAGGTCGATTTCCGAGGACATCCAGGCAGCGCTTTCGATTGCGCGGAGCTCCAGGTCGGCCACTTCCAGGATCTGGTTACTCTGGTCAATCCGCGATCAGCCTACACATTCGTAAACTACCTCCACGAGAACGGGCGTCTTTACAATTTCCTCAATGCGCAATTTCACGGGGTGCTTAGAGCCGAGTTCGCCCAATATCTCAACTGGGCGTTCCAGAAGAATCCGCTTGTCCGTGGCGGCGAGGCCGTTCGCGAAATCCGCTTTGACGGCGAGTTTCGCGTGCGGACGGACAACGCGGTCCTTGATGCAAGAAACCTCGTCATCGACATAGGCAAGCAGGCGCAAATTCCGCCTCAGTTTCATGGCTGGACTGGACCCAACCTGTTCCACTCATCTGAGTTGGCCCACATCAATCCTGAGGTGCAAAAAAAGCATGTCTGCGTTGTTGGCGGCGGACAGTCGGGAGCCGAGCTGCTACTGCACCTTGTCGGCCGGCCGAAAGAACGGCGGCCCGCGGCGATCACATGGGTCTTGACGCGCGAGATGCCTTTCGACGACCACGCGTTCACAAACGGGCTGTTCACGCCATGCTTCTCGGATCGTTTTGCTGCGATGAGCGAGGTGCATCGACAGCTGTTCCTGCGGCGTTTCGCGCTTGCCTCCGAGGGCATTTCAGAAAGCAAGTTGCGCGCGGTCTATCAGGCGCTCTACCACCACGCCTTTCTCGAGCCACACCAATGCGAGATCACATTGCGGCCAAGTTGCAACGTGTCGCGCTGCATCAATGCCGGAGCAGGGCACAGGCTCACGCTGCAACGCGGCTTGGACAACATCGGAGAAGTAACCGCCGATATCGTCATCCTGGCCACCGGGTACGAGAAACCGCTGCCGGGTTTCCTAGAACCGATCGCAGATCGCCTCGAACAGATCGGCAATGAGCTCGCCATCGGCGAGGATTTTTCGGTGTACTGGGACGGACCGCGAGACCGACGCCTTTTCGTTCAGAACGCCTGCCTTGGACAGCGCGGGCTGGCTGATCCGAACTTTGGGCTGCTGGCCTGGCGAGCGCGCCGCATCCTTGACAGCCTTCTGCGGCGCGCGCCATGCGCCAATCCCGAGCATCTAGGGTTCATCAACCGTCCCTTGACGGAGTGCTGGCCCGACCTCGGAGTCGAACAAATGGGCAGCGGGATATGATTCGTCGATATTGATGATCGGCGGTGGCATTCAGGAAAGATTTCCGCCTCTGGCGGCAAAAGCGGGACGAGCAATATTCCTACGGCGTCAGATCGCTCTGCTCGCGCTTGAGCAAGGTAGCGTCGCGCGACTCCTGCTTGGCGTGAAACAGCAAAGGGCATTCAATCACGATGCAGCTTTACGTGCTGTCGGGCTCAACGCCACGTGGATCGAGCCCAACGCCGCCGTTGGCAACCGCGACGCGAATTATGACGCCGGGCCACATGCGGCGGTGGCTGCAAGGGTACCGAGCCTCTCCCGCACTTTCGACCCCATCGCCGAAGTGCGACTACTCCAGGACGCCGAAGCCGGTCTTATCGCCAGCGGGCCAGCCAAACTCTCACCTTCCTAAACGGCAGCCGCTAAGGTGAGCCGTCGAAAGCCGACATTCAGGTTAACGTCAGCTGGCCGTGTTAGGGCTCGCTTATTCAAGGCGGTACCGGCGCTTGCCGAAGCTAAGAAGGGTTGGCATGCCCTTTGCCGTGCTTGATGTGCGGCAACACGGTGAGAGCTCCGCTGAAGCAAGCGAGAGGGAGCAATGCCCTCGAGACCGTGTCCGATTTTGACTGGAAAATATTCCGCGACAAAAGAGACGAAAGGTGTGGAATGACTTTGGACACCAAGATGGAACTGCGTATGGGGTCCCCGGCTCCTGCGCTGAAAGTGGAGAACTGGCTGCGTGGCGAGCCCCTCACGAGCCTTCGGCCCGGCAAGGTCTACCTCGTTGAATTTTGGGCGACTTGGTGCCGACCATGTGTCCACGCCATGCCCCATTTGATCGAACTGCAGGAGAAATATAAAGACAGCGGATTTGAGATTATCGGAGTCGCAGCTTGCGAAAAGGCTGCAACCGCGGACGAAGCGCGGACCAACGTGGATGCCTGGCTGACCGAGAAGTTCCCGA
This sequence comes from Mesorhizobium sp. WSM4308, assembly GCF_002294905.1. Lineage (NCBI taxonomy): Bacteria > Pseudomonadati > Pseudomonadota > Alphaproteobacteria > Hyphomicrobiales > Phyllobacteriaceae > Mesorhizobium > Mesorhizobium sp. WSM4308. The sequence goes on from NZ_NSFW01000036.1 coordinate 22,714, forward strand.
ATCTGAATTATCGGACAGCGTTCGATTGCACTGGCGAAATGAAAAAGCTCTGGCTGGAACCCAGCTCTTCGTTCGGGATTCCCACCTCGTTCGTGGTCGACCGCGACGGCCACATCGCTTATATCGGCCACCCGGCACCTCTCGATGACGTTTTGCCGAAAGTCCTTAACGGCAGCTGGCGCAGCAGCTATGAAGCGAAAGCCGTCGATGCAAAGCGAATCTCGCGTGTGCGCGAATCGTCGCTGAGTCAGCCGATATACGCCAAACTTGGGCCGGCGATGCAGGACGAGGATTGGGCAGCGGCACTATTGGCCATCGAAGAAGGCCTCGCCGTGATGCCAGACTCTTTTGATTTTCGGCGGGTTCATGCGGATATTCTGCTTCACAAGCTGCGCGACATCAAAACCGGCTTGCCGCTTATGCGCGAATTGGTCGAGGACGCGATCAACAAAAAGTTCGAAGCGATGTCTTGGGTGGTGATGGCGCTGAACCAACTCTTCCATCCCACGATCGACAACTCCCATCTTCCGCATGATGATCGCTTTGCGATGGGCAAGGAGCTCTCCGAACAGATCCTGGAACTTAATCCTCCGCAAGGCGATGGAGACTTTAAATTCGGGTGTTACTTTCCGGTCGCTCAGTATTATTACGAGAGCGGCAACAAGGACCGGGCGATCGAGTTGATCGAGGTGGCAATCAAATCGCTGGACCATTCGGAGCCAGTGCCGGACCAAACCAAACAGCGCTACCTCACCTCGTTGCTCCAAGCCCTGGCCAACTACACGGGTGAGCCTGCCTGTCACGCGGGTCTCTGTGTGGCTCCGCAAAACAAGACTTCCGAAACTCAAAACGCTGTCACTTCCTGAGCAAGGATCGCGAAGGGCATGACAATTGGAATTGAACACCGGCAAATCCGCCCGCCCAGGCGCACTTCGCAGCAATAACGTCGATGCCGCAAAAGTGCGCGGCTTGCGGCAGGTGGAATTTCCATTGCGTTTACCTCGGGTCGAACCGCGGCGCAGGCGTTCGCGCCGCGGTGAAAGGTCTCGCATTGGTGGACGTGCTCGAGGTCGGCCACGGGACACTGTTGCGTGGGATCGGCTCGCCCAAGCCATTCCCCGCCCACGCAAGCGCCCGAACCACACATCGCAGAAAAAGAGATCGTCCTTCAAGAGGAGTACTGAAATTGGGGAAAAGCGAAATTCCTCATGAACCGGTTGGCCCTGCTGTCCACGGGGACGACGAGGCCCTTGCTTCCCCGTTCGTCAAATGCCTCCTGCGGCTCATTCGTACTCAGGATTCCTTCGGCTTATGGGAAGGCCATTCGGATGCCGAGCTGCTGGCCGAGTTCATCATCACCAAGC
>NZ_NSFW01000037.1:0-19552 GCF_002294905.1 Mesorhizobium sp. WSM4308
GACGACGAGGCCCTTGCTTCCCCGTTCGTCAAATGCCTCCTGCGGCTCATTCGTACTCAGGATTCCTTCGGCTTATGGGAAGGCCATTCGGATGCCGAGCTGCTGGCCGAGTTCATCATCACCAAGCAACAGCAACGTGCGGTACCCTTTGGCGGCGATCCCGATCCTGACGCGCTGTGGAGGCTCGACATGTTTTACACCGCCGTAGCGCTTGCGATCGAGGAGCGCTCCGGCGTGTCGACGTCGCCGACAATAGAAATGAAACCCGTGGGGGCTTCCGGCGGTTGGGCGTTCTGTCGAGACGTCCACCGGTTCGGCTTCGAGACTTTCCGCAAACTTGCTGAGGCCGGTACGAAACTGGTCGACGATGCGACTGCAGCCATTGAAGCCTAGCCCGAGATGGAGCGCATCAAGAAACCATTGTTCCAGGAAGGATCTATGTCAGACCTAGATAGGATGAGGAAAAAAGTCTGAAAGCTCCAGTTGCGTGCAGCTATTGCCAAGATGGCATTGCAGGACCTCGTCGAGGGTCTGCCGGGCAAGTGGGCCGACATACAGGAAGTCGCCGAGAAAACCCAAGCCGTTTATGCCGAGTTGGATGTTGCCAAGAGAGAACTCGCTTCAATGAAGAATTTAGGATGATGCGCACATTCACCACCCGTGACGGCTCCATTTGGATGCCGCCGTACCTGACCTCCATCGATAGCAAATCTGCATCGGCTGCTGCCGTTGTTTCAAGGTCTGCTCGCGCGATGTCATGCATCTTCACGGCGTTGATGATGCGGGTGAAATCCTCGCCCCTGCGATGACGAGGACGACGATTTCGACGGCAAGCTCAATCGCATGATCATGGTTGTCGATGATGCCGGCCGCTGCATAGGCTGCGGAGCCTGCGGCCGCGTCTGCCCCAAGAACTGCCAGACGCATGTTCCGGCCGACGAGCTCGCAACATGATCTGGCGAAAACCAGGGGAGCGGCGTGCACTTCATCTTTTTGTCGGCTCGTGGGGCTGGTCCTGTGCAGCAATGCGTCGATGGTTTACTTCGCTTTGGATTCGCTCCGTGTGGCAGTCGTCACGACGCTGGCCTGTTCGCTGCTGCTTCAGGCCGGCTACTTCGGCCGCGTGCTCTTTCTGATCTGGCAGTCCTCTAGCCGCGCTCGTGGAACTCGCCACAGGGGCCAGCATGCCGATGGTTACAGGAAAGCTCGGGTACCAGTCGTCTGACTCTGATCAACTGCGGAATGCAATTTTCAGCTGTGTCCCGGCTTGGTCGAATGCCCAGCATGTGCTGCTGCTTTGATGCGCGGATGACAGGATCAGTGCTCAGACCCACACCAATTTTGGTCACCCTCTGATGACTGAGCTGATCGTATAGGGAATCTGTGTTCGGCTAACACGCGACCATACCCCTGGGCTGACCGGTGCGTAGCAGGTTCAGGTACTTTTTTGCTGGAGATAGCATGCTGGAAAAATTCGAACGTTATCCGCTCACCTTTGGACCCACGCCGATCGAGAGGCTCGACCGCCTCGGCAAGCATCTGGGCGACAAGGTGGAAATCTACGTCAAACGCGAGGACTGCAACTCCGGTCTCGCGTTCGGCGGAAACAAGCTGCGCAAGCTCGAATACATTGTGCCCGACGCGATCGCGTCAGATGCCGATACGCTCGTCACAATCGGTGGCGTGCAGTCCAACCATACGCGCATGGTCGCTGCGGTCGCCGCCAAGATCGGCATGAAATGCCTCCTGGTCCAGGAGAGCTGGGTCCCACATGATGATGCTGTCTACGACCGGGTCGGCAATATCCTCTTGAGCCGCATCATGGGGGCAGAGGTGCGCCTGGTTGACGAGGGCTTTGACATCGGCATCCGCCGCAGCTGGGAAAAGGCACTTTATGAAGTCAAGGCAAGGGGCGGCAGGCCATATGCGATACCTGCCGGCGCCTCTGTCCACAAATACGGCGGCCTGGGCTATGTGGGGTTCGCTGAGGAGGTGCGTGCCCAGGAAGAGCAGCTTGGGTTTGCCTTCGACTATATCGTCGTCTGTACGGTGACTGGTTCAACCCACGGCGGCATGCTCGTCGGGTTCGCCAAGGATGGTCGACAGCGCAACGTGATCGGTATCGATGCCTCCGCCATGCCCGCCAAGACCAAGGCGCAGGTGCTTGGCATCGCCCAAAATACAGCGAAGCTCGTCCACCTCGGAGCGGAAATTGTCGAGGCAGACGTGGTGTTGTTCATGGACTACGCGTACCCGGGTTATGGCGTTCCATCGGAGGAAACCAAAGAGGCAATCCGTTTGTGCGCGCGGCTCGAGGGCATGATTACGGACCCCGTTTACGAGGGCAAATCGATGCAAGGGATGATCGACCTCGTCCAGAGGGGCTTCTTTCCACAGGGATCGAGGGTCCTCTACGCACATCTAGGCGGCGCACCGGCGATCAACGGGTACGGCTACACCTTTCGCAACGGCTGACGTTCGGCAGTCTGCGATTCCGCGGTCGCGCTCGAACGTGGGTAGGTAGCGTCGTTCGAGCGCTTGGCTGGAGAAGTGGAGGCAGCGACGGGCATCCACTAATTGGTACCATTACGTGCTGTCGGTGCTCAACGCCACGCGCATTGAGCGCATGCCGCCGTTGGCAACCGCGAGGCGAATTTTGACTCCGGGGCAAGAATCCACACGCGGCGGTGGCGGCACGAGGACCAAGCCGGCGAGTTCGCGCTTTCGAACTGGCGCCAAACTGCCACTGCTCGAGGGCCGAGGCCAGTCTAATCACAGGCGAGCCGTCCAAGCTCTCAAGAGTGATAGGGCGAAACCCGACAGCGGCAGAAGACATGTCGGGTTCACGACAATCGGCCGCATTTGGCCTCGTGGAGAATTTCAAAGCATTTCCCGCCGCTTACCGGAGCTGAGGGAATTGGCACCTCCGTTGCAGCTTGATGTGCGGCAACACGGTGAGAGCTTCGCTGAAGCAAGCCAGAGGGAGCGATGCCCTCGAGACCGTGTCCGATTTTGACTGGAAAATATTCCGCGACAAAAGAGACGAAAGGTGTGGAATGACTTTGGACACCAAGATGGAACTGCGTATGGGGTCCCCGGCTCCTGCGATCAAAGTGGAGAACTGGCTGCGTGGCGAGCCCCTCACGAACTTTCGGCCCGGCAAGGTCTACCTCGTTGAGTTTTGGGCGACTTGGTGCGGACCATGTGTCGACGCCATGCCCCATTTGATCGAACTGCAGGAGAAATATGAAGGCAGCGGATTTGAGGCGGTCGGAGTTGCCGCCTGCGAACAGGGTCCTACCGCAGACGAGGCGCGGACCAACGTGGATGCCTGGCTGACCGAGGAGTTCCCGAATCTGAATTATCGTATCGGGTTCGATTACATTGGCGAAATGAACAAGCTCTGGATGGATCCCAGCTCTTCGATTGGGATTCCCACCTCGTTCGTGGTCGACCGCGACGGCCACATCGCTTTTATCGGCCACCCGGCGGAACTCGATGACGTTTTGCCGAAAGTCCTTAACGGCAGCTGGCGCAGCAGCTATGAAGCGAAAGCCGCCGATGCAAAGCGCATCGCGCATAACCAACTTGCAGCGCGCGAAATGTCGCTTACCGGGCCGATATACGCCAAACTTGAGCCGGCGATGCAGGCCGAGGATTGGACGGCGGCGCTCTTGGCCATCGAAGAAGGCCTCGCCTTGATGCCAGACTCTTGTGAGTTCCGGCAGATTCATGCGGATCTTCTGCTTCACAAGCTGCGCGACATCAAGACCGGCATGCCGGTCATGCGAGAATTGGTCGAGGACGCGATCGACAAAACGTCCGACGCGGTGTCGTGGATGGCCTTGGCCCTCAACCAACTCTTCGATCCCACGATGGACAATTCCCATCTTCCGCGCGCGGAGCGCTTTGCGATGGGCAACGAGCTCTCGGAACAGATACTGGCACTCAATCCCCCGAACGGCGATGGCCCGTTTAAATACCTCCGGTACCTCCCGGTAGCTCAGTATTATTACGAGAGCGGCAACAAAGATCGCGCAATCGAGTTGATCGAGGTGGCACTGAAATCGGTGGACCGGCTGGGGCCAATTCCGGACCACACCAAACAGTACTATCTTACCCCATTGCTCGAAGCACTGGCCAACTACACGGGTGAGCCTGCCTGTCACGCGGATCTTTGTGTGGCTCCGCAAAAGAAGGCACCCGAAACTCAAAACGAAGTCACTTCCTGAGCAAGAATCGCGAAGGGACTGACAATTGGAATTGAACACTGGCCAATCCGCCCATCGAAGCTCTCTTCGCAGCAAGTATGTCGATGCAGCAGGGCGGCGGCTTGCGGAAGGTTGGATTTCAATTGCGTTGACCACCGGTCGGATCGCGGCGCAGACGATGTGCGCCGCGAATTCGCGCCGCAGGTCTCGCACTCGTGGACATGTCGAGGTCGGCCACGGGGCACTCTTGGGGTTGGCCCGCCCAAGCCATTCGTCGGCCACGCAAGCGGACCCGGAGTGGGCATCGCAGGAAAAGGAAATCGTACCTCGAAGACGAAGACTGAAATGACGAACAACGAAATTCCTCCGGTTGGCCCTGCTGTCAACAATGACGACGAGGCCCTTGCTTCCCCGTTCGTCAAATGCCTCCTGCGGCTCATTCGTACTCAGGATTCCTTCGGCTTATGGGAAGGCCATTCGGATGCCGAGCTGCTGGCCGAGTTCATCATCACCAAGCAACAGCAACGTGCGGTACCCTTTGGCGGCGATCCCGATCCTGACGCGCTGTGGAGGCTCGACATGTTTACACCGCCGTAGCGCTTGCGATCGAGGAGCGCTCCGGCGTGTCGACGTCGCCAATAATAGAAATGAAGCCCCTGCGGGCTTCCAGCGGTTGGGCGTTCTGTCGAGACGTCCACCGGTTCGGCTTCGAGACTTTCCGCAAACTTGCTGAGGCCGGTACGAAACTGGTCGACGATGCGACTGCAGCCATTGAAGCCTAGCCCGAGATGGAGCGCATCAACAAAACCATTGTTCCAGGAAGGATCTATGTCAGACCTAGATAAGATGAGGAAGAAAGTCCGAAAGCTCCAGTTGCGTGCAGCTATTGCCAAGATGGCATTGCAGGACCTTGTCGAGGGTCTGCCGGGCAAGTGGGCCGACATACAGGAAGTCGCCGAGAAAACCCAAGCCGTTTATGCCGAGTTGGATGTTGCCAAGAGAGAACTCGCTTCAATGAAGAATTTAGGATGATGCGCACATTCACCACCCGTGACGGCTCCATTTGGATGCCGTCGTACCTGACCTCCATCGATAGCAAGACCTGCATCGGCTGCTGCCGTTGTTTCAAGGTCTGCTCGCGCGATGTCATGCATCTTCACGGCGTTGATGATGCGGGTGAAATCCTCGGCCCCTGCGATGACGAGGACGACGATTTCGACGGCAAGCTCAATCGCATGATCATGGTTGTCGATGATGCCGGCCGCTGCATAGGCTGCGGAGCCTGCGGCCGCGTCTGCCCCAAGAACTGCCAGACGCATGTTGCGGCCGACGAGCTCGCAACATGATCTGGCGAAAACCAGGAGAACGGCGTTGCACTTCATCTTTTTGTCGGCTCGTGGGGCTGGTCCTGTGCAGCAATGCGTCGATGGTTTACTTCGCTTTGGATTCGATCCGTGTGGCAGTCGTCACGACGCTGGCCTGTTCGCTGCTGCTTCAGGCCTGCTATTTCGGCTGCGTGCTCTTTTTCGCGGACGTCGATGATCTGTAGAACTGTTCATTCGCTCCGCAGAGGGCCGGCGAATCCAATCTCTTCCTAAGCCCGTTGGCCGTAATCGAAAGACACGGGGCCGGCGAGTTCGTGCTCAGCTGCCACTGTGCTAGCAAGGGAACGGAATCCAATCCCGGAGCAGATGGCCAGAGTTGAGCGAAGACTGCGGTCGGAGCTCCTGCGCTTCCGGGTCTCCAAGGGGACGACTTTGCGAACCGAAGGGACTTTGAACCGTTGACGTGGCCAGCGTGCGGTAGGTTGGGCCAGCGACAGGGATCCCGGCCGGCCGGGAAGCACCGCCCTCTCAATGTGCGTTGACTTCGCTTCCTTTGGCGAAATGTGGGTAACGGCGAGGGCCGCACTCTTCCCGGGCCGTCGACATTCCCGCCCTTTTGGTGCGTGCGCCGTTAGGCGCGACAATTCGGTGCCCGCGTGTAACTGCGCGCATTCGCCGAAGCTTAGACGTGGTGCATTCCCGCTCGCCCGTTTGGCGGACAGTTCCGGCCGTGCTGGTTTTGCCGCCTAACGCCCGCCGCTCGTCACTGCCACACCCCTCTCCGGCAACGGCTCGGCGCATCGCGCAAGCCGGTTTAGCGATCAGGCCAGGCCCTTCGCGAGTTCCAACGCCTGCCGTTCGAAGAGGCGGCGGTAAATGCCACCATCGAGATTGATCAGGGCGGCATGATCGCCGTCCTCCATGATGCGGCCACGGTCGAAGACGAGCAGCCGATCGAGCGAGCGGACCGTCGACAGCCGGTGTGCGATGACGAGTGTGGTTCGGCCCACCATCAACCGATCCACCGCTTGTTGAATGAGCACCTCGGATTCCGAATCGAGGCTCGATGTGGCCTCGTCCAGAATAAGGATCGGCGCGTTCGCGAGGAAGGCGCGCGCGATCGCCACGCGCTGGCGCTCGCCGCCGGAGAGCTTCAAACCCCTTTCGCCGACCAATGTCCCATAGCCCTTCGGCAGGGGCGCGATGAATTCGTGGGCACTTGCCAGTCGTGCCGCTTGCTCGATCTCGGCCTGGCTCGCGCCAGGCCGGCCATAGGCGATGTTCTCGGCAAGCGACCTGTGAAACAGGATCGGCTCCTGCTGCACGATCGCGATCTGCGAACGAAGGGACTCTTGGGTCACCTCCGAGACGTCCTGACCGTCTATCAGGATCCGGCCGCCGCTCAGGTCGTAGAGTCTCTGGATCAGCTTCACGAATGTTGTCTTGCCGGAACCGGAGGGTCCAACCAACCCAACCCTTTCGCCAGCTTCAATCGACAGCGAACATTCGCTATAGAGCGGCAGGGGATGGTTGGCGTAGCGGAAGTGGACGTTCTCGAAATCGATACGGCCGTTCGTGATCCGGATCGGCTTGGCCTCTGGACGATCGGCAACATCCACCTGCTGATTGTGGATGGCCACCAGTTCTTCCATATCATTAACCGAGTGCTGCACGTTGCGGACATGCATGCCGGCATCACGCAGATAGCCCTGCAGGACGATGAAGGACGTGAGAACATATGCTATCTCGCCCGGCGTTGCCTGTCCATGCGACCACAGAAGCAGGGCATATCCGACCACCGCCACCCTGAGCGCAACCAAAGTTACGCCTTGGGTTGAGCCGATGATCGTTCCGCGCACCCAGCTCCGGCGCGCGCGGTGCCGCCATTTCGTCATGATATTTGCAAGCCGCTCGTCTTCGCGAACCTCTGCGCCGAAGCCCTTGACCACAGCGTTGCAACTGACCGCGTCCGCAAGCGCGCCGCTGAGCCTTGTGTCCCATCGGTTGGCAAGGCTCGCCGCTGGCGCGACATAGCCGAGCGACAGCGAAATCGAAAACGCAAGGTAGACGAGAGAGCCGCAAGCAAAGATCACGCCCATGACCGGCCAGTGCCAGCCGAGCAGCACCGTCGAGCCGATCAAGATGACAAACGACGGGAGCAGCGTGACGAGTATCGTGCTGTTGAGGAGGTCGAGCGCCCACATGCCGCGCGTTATCTTGCGCACTGTCGAGCCGGCGAAGCTGTTTGCATGCCAGTCTGTCGAAAAGCGCTGCACATGATGGAACGCTTCGGTCGCGACGTCGGAAATCATTTTCAACACCAGGTCGCTCAGGCCAATGAAGGCGACGTGGCGCATGGCAATGCCACCGAGTGCCAATGCAATCGGTACAGAGAATGCTGCAACAGCTGAATCCGAAGCTGGTGCTGCCGCATTAGCAGCACGAGAAACAGCGTCGATGAGTCGGCCAGAATAGAGCGGCATCAACACGTCAGCCAGCGTGGAGGCGAGCATCGCGGTCATGATGATCGCGAGCCGGGCCGGCTGCCTGTTCCAGAGGCGAACAGTGAAGGCGAAAACGTCGCGACAAGTGGCGCCGCGCCCATGGACGGGGAAACGTCTCATAGTTTCCAAGCGGGCGCATCAACACGCTCGGTCCCAAAGACGATAAAAGACAAAACTGGAATTTCGACCTCCCCCATAACAGCATCAATTTTGGCGGGCAGCTCTTGCCGCCTCACGACGGTGAGTTCAAAAGTCGTGCCAACTGAGCGGGAACATCCGAAGGACAAATTCAGCAGGTTACCGAGCCTGGAGAAAGTCAGCCGCCATCCAGTCGATACGATTGCTACGGCTGCTCAACTCGGGAGATTGGAAAAGAAGGTCGATGTATCGATTGAATTTTGAGCTTGTTCTTGCCTCGATCAAATAAGTACAGTTGCAATGCAGCTTTCTCAGGCCCGGCACTTAGGTGCTGATTTCAAAAGCGCGCCGCGAATACTTTCCTGCCCATATTCCGTCAATCGAATGCTCGACTGTCGGATTGTGCGCTCCCCGACACAGTGCTGTCGGTTCGCCTCCTGGGTACCTCCCCCGTCGATTGACGACCTGAAGGAGAAGCTTCGCTCGCAAGCTGGCACGACTCTTGAGGGTACTCCAGGTGGCGGAAGGAACTCCGGCTCGAGTCCCGTTGACTTCGGATGTTGCGAGGCTGGGTTGGAGCAAACTGTGCACCAATGAGAACGCAATGAAGGAGACATCATGGAACTCCGGCGGATTGCGGTGGAGTTAGACCTATTCCTCAAGATGACTGATGATGTCGCTCAATCCGAACAGTTGTTCGAACTGTTGTCTGCGTTTGCGCTGAATTTCGATTGCCCGTGGATTGCCTATGGGCCGCTCGCATCAGAGAGGGCTTTCAAGCCGAACCGGGAGGGTTCTGTGGTGATGTGGAATTATCCTGCTGAATGGCAGGAGCGCTACTCGAGAATGGGCTATGCCAAAATAGACCCCCTCATCAAGAAAGGTCGAAAGGAGGCGGGACCCTTTCGATGGAGCGAGGTGTATACTGATGAAAACATAACTGAAGATGGACGCCGCGTCTTGGACGAAGCAGCAACATTCGGCTTGAGGTCAGGCGTTACCGTCCCATTACATGGCCCTGGTGGCAGCTTTAGGTTTGTGAGTTTTGCTCAATCCTCGGACTGCGAATTGCAGAATAGAGCGATCACCTACCTGCAAATGGCCGCGCTGCGGTTTCATCGGATGGTTACGAAGTTCGACACTACGACTGCGTCGGAACGAGCTCATAACCTGTCTCCGAGAGAAATAGAGTGCATTGATTTGGTGTCACAAGGAAAATCATCTTGGGAAATAGGAACTATTTTAGGCAGATCACGAAATACGATAGATTTCCATTTAAAAAATGTAATGCGGAAGTTGGATGCGACCAGCAGAACGGTAGCTGTTGTAAAAGCTTTGAACCTTGGGATTATCCAACCGCCGTAGGTGCGCAGCTAGTTCTCCGCCCGTAGTAGCGCGCGTGATAGCCGAGACGCTCCGGCGTGCGCTCGCTCTTCGAAGCACCCAGCGCCTCGTCCATCTCGGCCTCGAGCACCTCCTGCATCACGGCGCGAATCACCTCGTGCAATCCATCCGGCTTCGAAAGCAAAATGTCGTTGACGCTGCTACGGCGGATTTATCTTCAGGCTTGGTCCTGGTGGCGATGCTGAGTTCGCTTCGCTGAGATTGGGCGGTCATGACAGGGTGGTGTTCAATGTCACCGATTCCTGGAAGAAATTACCATCCGTATTAAGCGACTGACGATGAGTGATGTGTGTCCAAAATCTGACAGCTGTCAGAAAACATTTCGGGTTCAATACAGCGGAGCGTCTTAGCCCTGTCGGGCTTTTCGAAGCCTATCTCGCAGTAACTGCGCGCCAGGCGCACTAGCTCGGCCTTTGCTGGTCGATGTGCGGCAATATAGTGTGAGGGCTGACCCGCATGAGAACACGGAACTCGCTCGATGAAGGATGATCGACGGCATCCAGAAAGCTTCTCTCCGGCGGGTTCGAGGGTGCTGCGCGCGCATCTCGGCGACGGGCCAGCGACCAACGGTTGAGGCTACATCTCCGGAGCGAGTGATGCCTCGAAAGATGCAATGCTGTCTCTGGTCCGACGCGCTGGAAGTTTGTGAAGGGTCGGCCCGGCAAATCGGTGAACCGGGCGGCTTAGGCTGCCAAAAAGGGTAGATGTCTGCGTTGCCTCGGTAGATCAGCAGGCGGTATCAGAAAGCCAAAGGCACACGCACACCATCGTGGCGCTTCGCAGGAAGTAGATGGGAGTAATCACCAGTGATTTTACCGGAACTTCGCTCAGCAAACACAGCCGGCAGGGTTTTGGAGATAACGACGACCACGGGATGCGTCGTAGGATGTTCATATTGTCCCCAGGACAAGTTCGCGGTCCGGCAAAGAAAAGTGTCTCATGCGAGTCATCTGGATCTTGAAGATTTCAAGCGGTGTCTGGCCCGCGTACCGACTTCCGTCGACATTGGTTTTGCGGGATACTCCGAACCTTGGCTCAATCCGGACTGTACCGAAATGGTGGAGCACGCCTTCGCCAAAGGCCATGGCATCAGGATTTTTACGACGCTGGTGGGAATGAACGGGCAGGACCTGCAGCGATTGCAAGCCTTGCGCTTGGGCGTATTCGTGGTCCATGTTTTCGATGACGGCACCTACATGAACAGCCGCCTGGTCGGAGACAAGTATCGCGATCTGGTTCGTCAACTCGTCGACGCGGACATCCCCTTGATCCGATTCGTGGCCTTGGGCGAGCCCCACCCAGATATAGCCGACATTATTCCTACCGAAGCCCTGATAAAAGCGCGGCCGGTGAGCAGTAGGGGTGGAAGCGTCGACCCTAAGATCGTTGCACCACGTCAGCCAGTGGTCGGAGCCCTAACCTGCGTGGACGCACGACAGTATCGGAATGTTCTTCTTCCAAACGGCGACGTTACCCTGTGCTCTATGGATTTTGAACGGCGTCACGTATTGGGCAACCTTCTATATGAGGGTTACTCCGCTCTGTTTGAAAAGCCAGTTTTTCGCGAAATCGTCGACCGCATGAATGGAGCAGATGGTTTTCTGCTTTGCAGGATGTGTGAATTCGCCGACCCAAACGACCGGACCTGAGTGCATGCCGGCCGAGAGGGCGTGCCTGGCAGTGCGGATGGCCCCACGACAGATGCACCTGCCCGCGACGCCATCGTGTTTTCACGTTACGCCAGTATGTTCCTGTAGGCGCGGCAGTGGGCCTCGAGCATTTCGGAGACGAGCTCATCGAAAGGTCTTCGCCTTCCAACCGAGCTTGTCGGCCTGCCTAGCTTGAGGTAACGCCGATCACAGGTCAACCATCGGTCGGATGGAAACAGTGTTAGTCGATCCCGATCAGAGCTTGATTGCTTACTCACGGCTCACCTCGTCAACGCCTTCACCCTCCCGGACGATCTCCTTTTCGACTCGCCTGAAGGCAGCAGCCCAGCTGCGGCCGGGGATGGTTGCCGTCGCGGTAGTGGACGTTCTCGAAACCGATGCGGCCCTTCGCCAGCGCGTCTCCCGGTTGCTTCCGCCTGGCCTACGAACGGGCTTTCCGTCAAGGGGGTCCACGGCGGCCCCGCCCTCTTGATCCGGCGGCTCGGGCCAGTCATCGCGCAAGAGATCGGAATCCGCATTCTTCTCAAAGAGAGCGTGGCTTTCGCTGTGTCATCGGTCATCAAATAGTTTCTTGAATCAGGTTGGTGTCCGCAGCCCGAGGTTGAACGGCGAATATTGATGACCGCCGCGAAGCCGCTCGCTCGCTACGGCGCTATTGAGGAGCGCGCTCGCGAGCGGCTTCGCTACCGCCGAGCGACACAACCTCTGGCGACGCGACCCTGCTGATCTCCTTGGACTCATTCATTTGTCCGGAGCGCTATGGGCAGCGAAGGGTGGGTACGTCAACTACCTGATGCCATAGTAGCGATGCTTTCGCGGAAGCTTTAGAAGCCATCCTGTTGCAGCACATTCGAAAGCATCCGAATGGAGGGCAACGCAACCCAACAATATTTGATGAGGATGCCGGCATCACCAGACCAAACCCAGACCAAACAAAGCTGCCTCCGGCATTCTGCTTCAACGTTAAGCGACGAACATCTGCCGCAAACCACTAGCCATTAAACAGCTCTCTTCTTTGAAAGACTATGTGCAGAGGACTTGATATGGACACCGACGCTTTCACGGCTCATGAATCTAACGTTCGTCGTTATTGCCGGGCGTTCCCCACCGTCTTTACGAAGGCCCTTGGGGCGACGATCTGGGACGAGACGGGTAAGCCCTTTATCGATTTCCTGGTGGGTTCCGGCGCACTCAACTACGGGCACAACAATCCGGATATTATGGCGCCAGCGATTGAATATCTCGTCGGTGAGAACATTCTTCTGTCGCTTGATATGCATACGGCGGCAAAGCGTGACTTCATTGAAGGGTTCGTCGATTGGATCCTGAAACCCAGAGGCCTTTCGTACAAGATTCAGTTTCCCGGGCCGACCGGCACGAACGCCAACGAAGCGGCGCTGGCGCTGGCGCGAAAATACACCGGCCGCTCGAGCGTCATGGCCTTTACGAATGCGTTCCACGGCATGTCGCTCGGCTCTCTAGCGGTGTCGGGCTCGGCCTCAACCAGGGAACTGGGAGGCGTCGCTCGCCACGATGTGATCCGTGTTCCCTATGACGGCTATCCGAGCCAAGCTTTCGATTCCGCCAGTTACATCGACAGCGTTTTGAGCGACCCGGGGAGCGGCATAGAAAAGCCTGCCGCAATCATTCTGGAGACCATCCAGGCCGAAGGCGGCATGAACGCCGCATCCGCAGCTTGGCTCACGGAAATTCAGCGCATTTGCCGTACGCACGGCATTGTTTTTATCGTCGACGATATTCAGGCGGGTGCGGGCCGAACTGGCGATTTCTTCTCATTCGAGTCCGCGAAAATCGAACCGGATATTGTGTGTCTTTCCAAGTCCCTAAGCGGTTCAGGTAGTCCGTTGTCCATCGTTCTGATTCGACCCGACTTGGACATATGGAAGCCCGGAGAACATAGCGGGACCTTCAGAGGCAACAATTTCGCCTTCGTGACGGCAGGAGCCATGTGCAAGATGTGGTCGGATAGGAAATTTACTGCAGGTGTCGAGCGGACAGCCGTCAGGCTGCAAACGCACCTCGATCGCCTGGTTGCGAAATTTCCAAGATACATCGAACAGAAGCGCGGCCGCGGTCTGATGGCCGGCCTGAAATGCCGTTCACCGGCAGTTGTCGGCCGCGTGCACGATGTCGCATTCGAAAATGGCCTTCTTATCGAATCCTCGGGGCCAAATCGCGACGTTATCAAAGTCCTCCCACCGATAACCATCACCGATGCCGAACTCGATCGTGGCATCACCATCCTTGAACACGCACTACAGGAGCAAGACAATGCCTAGTCAGATATCTCAAGTGCCAGCCATCTCGCCGGTTTCGATCAAAGAACGGACCGGGTCGATCAACACGGCGGAGATCATCTCGGTCCTGAAAGGTGAGCTCACCGCTCTGCACATCAAGCAAGCTTTCAGCACCGAAGTAGCCGAGGAGATCACTACGAACTTTATTGGAAGCTCTGGTCTCAGAGAGCGTAAAGATGGTGTGCCCGGACAATATGTCGGCGCATCTCACTACAGGAAGGATGCAGCCACCTATTTCGCAGACGCCGAAAACGCGCGGCCGTACGTCGATGCCCTTTTTAAGAATTTGGTTGACCCGGTTCGAGCAGTATTCAGGGCGTTGAAGCGAGAGCTTCACAACCAGGGAATCGAATTGCGGCTAGCCCGTTCCGAACACGGCCAGGCCAATGTTTGTCGCGGCCTCAGTTGGTCGGGCACAGGCACATTTTCCTTGGATCCCCACGACGACGTCGCTCAAGTCTTACGTGCTGGCGATGATTACGAGCTTTCTGCGGTGGCGCACAATACGGTCGCAGCGCTCAACCTCTATCCCAGCATGCCTGAGGAAGGCGGCAATCTGAAGCTCTGGAGCCACAAGCCGACGGTTGCGGACCGGATATCGCAAGGTGTGGAGACCACTGGATATCCCTATTCGGCAGCCTATCTGGAAGCCGTCCCTTGCCGCGAGTTCGAGCTCAAAACCGGGGATATCGCCCTAATCGATGGCGGCTTCGTTCACGGGGTTACCGGTCAATTAGGCGACGGAAAGCGTCGCCTAGTGCTGAATTGCTTTTTCGGATTTGCGCGGCCTGATCTTGTTCTCTGGTGGACGTGACGTTGGACCTCGCAGCGATCGACTGGCTTGGGCCGTGAGTTGGCGTGGCCAGGCGTGTGACTGCTCATGCTGCCGTCATACAAGCCGAACCTCGAACCGATTGAAATGGCCTTCGCCAGACAGTTTGGGCTGATGCCTTTGCAGGCTACAATTCAGGACTCGCCCTATGAAGAAGCAGTTTACTCCTACAAACGATGTAAGCCTCGCGATCTTTGATCGTCTTGAGTCTGAGGTGCGGAGCTACGTCCGTGCGTTCCCAGTTCTGTTCGATCGAGGCGTCGGCACTGCCCTCATAGCTACAGACGGTCGGGAATACATCGACTTCTTGGGAGGCGCGGGAGCCTTGAATTACGGGCACAACAACCCAGCCTTCACGCGGGCGTTGTTGGACTACATTGCGCGCGACGGAATTGTGCACGGGCTCGACCTTGCTACGACCGCCAAGAAGGCCTTCATCGAAGCTTTTGAGCAGTTTATTTTGAAGCCCCGCGGTCTGTCTTATAAATTGCAATTTACTGGCCCCACAGGTACGAACGCGGTCGAGGCGGCTCTGAAGCTAGCTCGCCAAGTGACCGGCAGGTCAAACATCGTTTCGTTTACGAACTCGTTTCACGGAGTCAGCGCTGGGGCGTTGGCGGCAACCGGAAACACGAAGTTCCGAGATGCTGTCGGCTTTCCCCTCGCGCACGTGACATCGTTGCCGTACGAGGGCTATCTCGGCGCTTCAGACACGATCGAGTATTTCGAGAAGCTTCTCGATGATCCTAGCAGTGGTCTCGGCAAACCCGCTGCGGTGATCCTAGAAGCAGTGCAGGGCGAAGGCGGTGTCAATGCTGCTACCGTTGAATGGCTGCAACGGCTGCGTGATCTGACCTCTCGGCACGAGATCCTGATGATCCTCGATGATATTCAGGCTGGTGTCGGTCGCACAGGGAAATTCTTCAGTTTCGAGGCGGCTGAGATCGTGCCGGACATCGTTACCCTGTCAAAGTCGTTGTCTGCAATTGGAACGCCTATGGCCCTTGTCCTCATGAAGCCTGAACTTGATGTCTGGACGCCGGGTGCGCACACCGGCACGTTCAGGGGCAACAACTATGCTTTCGTCACTGCTCGTGCGGCCCTTGAGACTTACTGGTCCGACTCCAAGTTTGAAGATGAGATTGCTCGCAAATCAGCCATCTTGGCTCAAGAACTCAAGTCGATCGCAGACGACTTCCCCAGCCTTGCTCTGAATGTCCGAGGCCGCGGCTTGATGTATGGACTCGTATCACCAAAGCACCACTCATTGCCGGGGCTCATTTCCCGGGAAGCTTTTCGTCGCGGCTTGGTGATCGAGATCGCTGGCTCGTATGGTGAGGTGCTCAAGTTCATGACAGCCCTTACCATAACCGAGGCTGAACTGCGCCGTGGTCTGTCGATCGTACGCGACAGCATTGGCGCGGTGCAGGACAGCATTTCAGCGGAGTAGGCATTCACTCAGTCCCCCCTACCCAGTCTGGGCTTATCAAGCAAAGGAAATTCCGCTTTAGACGTATGCGATTGTATGGAGACGGACAGCAAAAATGGACACTCGGAGAGCTCAAACAATGGACACCGACCGCTTGACGTGATCGAACGACAGTACGGCATGTGCAAATCAATACACACTTCTTGCTCGTTGCAAGATGAAGGACGACGTCCAGGGCCGGTGAAACCGGTATTCTAATATATTATATAAGTAAGATGGTAATATTGCTGGTTTATCACGAGCGAAGACGAACGGTACACAACACATTAGAAATTAACTTGTATAAGAGGTCCGGTATTTCTTATCCTTTCTGATGAAAAATAGAACGGATTTTGTGCGACGTCGAAGTTTGGCGAGACGAGTGTAAGGCGCGTTCGCGAACCTTACACCGTTACGTTCTGAAGGAGTTGAGATCGTGAGTGATATGACAGCCCGAGACGATGAGATAAGCCTAGCCGAACGCGTAACGCAGCATTTGAAACCGCATTTATGGGCAAAGGCCAACCGGCTCCTTATCCGTAAAGCAATCAGCGAATTTGCACACGAGTTGCTAATTGCTCCTCGACTCCAGCGAATGGAAGGCGACTGGGGGAAGTATGTGCTGGAAAGCGAGACCCCTGGGTTGGAGTATTGGTTCCAGGCTCGGCGCCTCCTGCTAGATCACTGGCAAGTGGACGCCGGCTCTCTGGAGAAAAGGATTGAGGGCAGGCCGGCCCCCCTGGATGCGCTTGATTTTGTTATTGAGTTCAGCCGCCATCTTGGCATAAAGGAAGAGATGATGCCGGTTTACCTGCAGGAGATCAGCAGCACGCTGTATGGCAGCGCGTACAAGCAGGCCAAAACAGAGATATCCGCCGCAGAACTGGCTTTTGCCGATTACCAGATCGTTGAGGCTGGCATGACGGAGGGCCACCCGACCTTTATCGCGAATAACGGTCGCATTGGCTTTGACGCGCTCGACTATAGTCGC
Source organism: Mesorhizobium sp. WSM4308 (assembly GCF_002294905.1). Taxonomy (NCBI): domain Bacteria; kingdom Pseudomonadati; phylum Pseudomonadota; class Alphaproteobacteria; order Hyphomicrobiales; family Phyllobacteriaceae; genus Mesorhizobium; species Mesorhizobium sp. WSM4308. The sequence continues at coordinate 16,862 of NZ_NSFW01000037.1, forward strand.
TATGCGCCGGAGGTGGGCAGTTCGATAAGACTCATATGGCTGGCCGTCCATAAAGAAATGGCAACGTTTAAGTCCATTTCAACGCTCGACTACGACCTTCTCATGCACGAGGAACTCGGTCGACAGGCGCTGGAACAGTTCGACGCAGCGTTGCGTCAAAAGGGACTAAACTCGACCGATTACATCTATATGCCAGCGCATCCTTGGCAATGGTTCAATCGGCTCTCAACTATCTTCGCGGCGGATATCGCCAACCGGCACATTGTCTGCCTAGGCCAGGGGAAGGACATATATCATGCCCAGCAATCGATCCGCACACTTTTCAATATAAGCGATCCGCATAAACGGTACGTGAAAACGGCGCTGTCGATACTTAACATGGGGTTTATGCGCGGCTTGTCACCGACACACATGCTGGCGACGCCCGCCATCAACGAATGGTTGAAGAATTTGCTCGACAGTGACTCCTATTTAGCCGCCAACGGCTTCAGCATCCTTCGCGAGGTCGCGACGATTGGCTATCGCAATCGTTGTTTCAACACCGCCCTCAAGAAGGACTCCCCTTACAAGCAGATGCTTTCTGCGCTGTGGAGGGAAAGCCCCCTTCGGCAGTTGAAAGAAGGGGAACGTCTGATGACAATGGCGTCGCTGCTTCATGTCGATTACAATGGTGAAGCACTCGTGACAGCCCTCATCAATGCCTCGGGGTTAGACGCCGCCGCTTGGCTACGCCGCTATTTTGAATCTTATCTGGCGCCGCTTCTCCACTGCTTTTATGCTTACGATCTAGCGTTTATGGCACATGGAGAAAATATAATTCTAGTTATGAAAGATCACGCTCCGACGCGAGTTATCATGAAAGACATTGGCGAGGAGCTTCGTATTCTAGGCGGAGATCTCAACGTGCCGGAGGAGATTAAGAGGATCTGCATTCAAGTAAATCGCGACATGAAGCACGACTTCATTTTCACCGACGTTTTCGACTGCTTCTTTCGTTACTTGGCTGTAACACTCGAAGAACATCTTGATTTTCCGTCGACACACTTCTGGCAGCTCGTAAGCGAGTCCATCCTTGGCTACCAGACGAAACATCCGGAATATGACGAAAAATACAGGCAGCATGACCTATTCGCTCCAGAATTTCTGCGACGATGTATGAATCGACTGCAGATACAAAAAAACCAGCAAATGGTGGACTTCGGTGATCCGGGAGAATACCTGCACACCGTCGGCACGCTGAAGAACCCACTGGCGGGCATTCGCAAAGTGACCAGTGCAGGTTAAGCTTGAAGGAGGCGCGTATTTTAAATGAACAATGTAGTTAGCCGGTTTTGGGCCAATACCATACCCCCCCCTTGGGGTAAGCAACCCCTTGCGTAAACGCCGCCGCAGCATGTTGCGCGTATCAGGCGCCCGCTCACCAGCGCGTCGCCTGCTTCCATTCTGAAAGGAGGCGCCTAATTTTTTTATCGCCTTCGGGCCGGCTTTCCAGGTGCCGTCAACACTGACACGGTTAGGCGCCCAAAGCTTGATTTGTGTAGACCTCGCTACCTTAAGCATAAACCTCGTCGAACGCCTTCAATCAAGCACTGCGGCCTTGACGCTCATGCTAGGAGATCATGGCCGCGTTGGAGGTAAGTGCGGCTCTAACTTATGGCTAGAAGGGAGCTTCTCATGTACATTCTAGAAACGCCGCGCCTAATCCTAAGGCCACCGTCGCATAGCGACGAGCTTCTTCTACATGAGCTTCATAGCGATCCATTTGTGGTAAATGCCATGTGGGATGGAGTCTATCCGACCCGAGAGCAATCGAAAGCTAAACTACAACAGTTCATCCATCATTGGCAGAGCAATGGTTTCGGCTTATGGATGGTGTTCGTAAAAGGCGAAGGCCAAGTCGGAAAATTCGCAGGCTACTGTGGATTGATGTACAGTGGCCCGTATCTGCCCGAAGATCCCACTAATGTGGAAACCGTATCGTGCCTCCACCTTGCGTCTTCCGGTAAGGGGATCGCCGCAGAGGCCGGCAGGGCAGCGATCCAGTTTGCTTTCGAGAACCTAACGCTCGAGAAGGTCACTTCATTCATTCGCCCAACGAACACGCGTTCGCTTCGGAAAGCACCGAAAGTAGGCCTTCGCTATGTAAGAGACCGGGTCTACAATAACGTAGTTATGCGATATTTTGAAGTGACAGTCTTGACTGCTGTAAAAATCGAAAAAGTCGTCGTTATCTCTTGTTAGTATCATTGTTTCTCGGAAGACGGTGATGCAAGAAACCGTAGGCGAGCGCTGCTCTCGCCCTACGAACTTGCAATCATTCACACCGACGCACCGGCGTGTCCGGAGATGCATGTGCCCTGGAATTGAGAGCTTGTCGGTTCAGAGATAGTTCAGATGGGTCGCTCGGTCTCGCTTCGGGCATGCCCTCGACCGATTTGGCGATCAAATCGCTCCGTTACAGACGGCATGATGTGGAGCTGCCGCGCCGTAAGTGACCATATCTCAGGCGGTAGGAGGAGCGCTTTGCTGAAGAAGCCCATCACACTTGGTACCTTGATGGGGAGTTGCGTGGTTTTCGATTATATCGTCGTGGGTGGTGGCTCCTCTGGATGCGTGATGGCGAGCAGGCTCTCCGCCTATGGCGCTCGCGTGCTGCTCATTGAAGCTGGCCCTGATACGCCGCCGAATGCC
>NZ_NSFW01000038.1:0-18685 GCF_002294905.1 Mesorhizobium sp. WSM4308
AGATGTGTATAAGAGACAGGATGGTAAGGGGTGGGTGAGGGGTGGCGCAGGCTCGGCATTGTCCTTCGAATGTCTCGATAGGGCCGCAAGCGGGTCGGCAGCTTTGAGGTATAAGCAGCCAGAAGCGGACGATGAGGCACGCCGCTTGCCTACCAGTGAACTGACCCAAGGCAGTCAGGCGCAAGTGGATCGGTCCGCGAAGTCTTCAGACAGCTGCCACCGGCATCGCAACCAGGACGGAGCCGCCTTCCACCTTTGCAGGATAGGTTCGCAGATTTATGCAGGGCGGTGGGCGCGTGGCCGCGCCGGTGCGGTAGTCGAAGGCGCCAGCATGTTTGGGGCATTCGACCTCGTAGTCTATGACTAGCCCATCGGCGATATGGACGGCCTCATGCGTGCACAGGCCGTCAGTGCAGAACACCTCGTCGTCGGGCGAGCGGAAGACGGCGTAGGTCCGGCCTTCATGGTCGAAACGTCGGGCACCCTCCTGTTCGATGTCATCGAGGCCGCAAGCCCTGATCCAATTGGTCATTTTCCCATCCGTAAAATTCGATCGCGGCGCACCTCCGCATAGCCTTCATAGCCGCCCGGAGACCCCGCCTTGGGATCAGTTCTTGGTAGTCGGCGGCGCCACCTGGCCGACCTTGTCGCTGTGGTGAGCGGAAGTACTGACTTCCACACCGTCGCACGCGGCTGTGCGTGCAGATGTCATTTGATGGCCGCCGCGTTGGCACGTGCTTTCTTCTTCTCGTAGCGGGCCTGCATGCGGGCGTCGCCTTCCTTGCTGCCGTCGTGGAAGGTGCCGAACCAGCGGTCGAACGGAATCAGGCCGTCGCCGTAGTTCACCTCGAAATATCTGTGGTGGAGGTAATGGATGTAGGCGTGGCTATCGACGCTGGCGCGTTCGGTAAGCTCGATCTTGTCGAAGCCGACATGGCCAGGAATGGCACCGAAGCCGGCATAATGGAGCTGGTAGAGCGCCAAGAGCGGGTTCGACGGGATGATCAGGTGCCAGAAAGCGACGCCGAGATAGCCGAGCTGCTCCACCGGGTGCATCGACAGCGACGACCAGGGCGACGGGTTGACTGAATTGTGGTGCACCGAATGCACCCATCTGTAAAGCGGTCCCCAATGGATAGCGCGGTGCAGCAGGAAGAAATGCGTCTCGTGGATCACCGGCACCACCAGCGCCAGCAGGAAGAGGTAAACCGGGTGCTCGGCGAAGGTCAGCCACGGCACGTAGCCATTGGCGTACGCGTAGAGGATCGCCACCTCGATCGCGGTCCAGATCGGCATGCCGGTGCCGAAGGTGCGCAGCATGTTGTCGATGTTCTGGTTCTCGAAGAAGAAGGCCCTGTTCTTCTGCTCCGAGGGCCATTTTCCGTTGTATTTGAAGCGGTTGCCCTGGGCTTTCAAAATGTAGAGTCGAAGCTCGAAGGCGCCGAAGAAGACGAGCAGCGCCAGGCAGTTGACGATGAACAGGCGCAGGATCCAGCCGGCGGAGAGCGTCTTCATCACCTCGACGTCGGGCAGCACGAAGCGCCACCATGCCACCGCCGAGACGGCGAAAAGCAGATTATAGGGCAGGAAATAGCTCGGCAGCCATTTCAGCACCGCCAGCGGGCGCGGCGGAAAGACGAACAGCGGCGCGGTGCCGGCCGGTTCGTTCGGAGCCCAGTCGCCTCGCTTGTTGCGCGTGCCGAATTGCAGGTCGTCCATGACGGGCCTCACAGAGACTGAGAGAGGGTGAGTAAGCGGTCATAGGCGGCATCATCCATGTCCACCTGGTGCTTGGCTTCGGGATAGCTGCCTTCGGCGACGTCGCGGGCGAAGGCGCGGAAGGCGCTGATGCGCTTTTCCTGCAGCTCGGCTTCCAGCGTGACGAAGTCGGCATAGCGCTTTGCGTGGCGCGGATAGTGGCCGGTGTGGGTACCCAGCACATCGCAGGAGAACAGGTATTGCGTGTCGCAGGCGCTGCCGCAACCCATGCCCATGGTGATCAGCGGGGTCGAGCGCGTGATGTGATCGGCGAGTCGCACCGGTACGACCTCGACCTCGATGCAGGCGGCGCCCGCATTCTCGAGGTCCTTCGCCGCGCGCAGCACGTTGAGCGCTTCCTCGGCTGTGCGGCCGATGGCGCGGAAATTCGTCCAGGTCGCGCGGTTAGGCACCAGGCCGACGTGGCCGGTGACGGGAATGCCTTCCGCCGCCATTGCCTCAATAAAGCGCGGCGAGTGTGATGAATAGACCGCATCGGCGCCGCGCTTCATCATAGCGAAGCCCAACCGCACGGCCTCCTCAGGCGAGGCGACCGCGCCATGCGGCATGCCGACGGAGAGGAACGCGTAAGGTGCCGCCTGGCGGATGGCTTCCAGATTGTGATCGGGCTCACAGGAGAGGATGACGATATCGCATGCCGCTGCGGCAGCGGCCTCGGCCGGCGTGTCGACATGGAGCTGCAGCCATTTACGGCTGCCTTTGGCGCTCTGCAGGTCGTATGTCGTCAGCCGCCTTGCCACTGGTCATCCTCCCGTTTCGCAAGGGATAGCACCGCGTGCTCGCTGTCGCCGCTTATTCCTTGATCAAATCAGATCAGACGTTTTCGGCCGTGAAGGTGATGAAGCGGATCGGCGGGTTTTCGACGGGCAAGTCATGCAGGTTGAGCGCGGCGAGCACCAGGTCAATGGCGCGGCGCGCCTGCGCTTCTGGCGCCTGGTCGAGTACGACATCCATCGTGCCCTCGCGCAAGGCCTTGGTGCTGCGCTCGGTGAGTTCATGGCCGACGAAGAAGATATCGCGGCCTCTGCCGTGCTTGCGCAGCACCTTGTTCAGCGCGGTGTTGGCGCCGCCGGCGTTGTAGAGGCCGGCAAGGTCGGGCCAGCGCTTCAACGCCTCGTGCAACTGCTCGGCATTACGATCGCCATCGTCAAAGCCGAAAAGGGCCGCGACCGGCTCGAAGTCGCTGCCCTCTTCGATCAGATAATCGAAGAAGCCGCGCACGCGGTCGCGGTGCACGCGGTAGATCTGACTATGGCAGATCGCGATCACCTTGCCCGGCCGCCGCTGCATCTTGGCCATGAGCAGCCCGGCCATGCGGCCAGCGGCGTAATTATCGATGCCGACATAGGTGCTCTTGGTACGGGAGATCTGGGTGACGATCTGCACCGTCGGGATGTTCTCCGCCTCGAGTTTCCGCAAGGCGTCGCTGACCAGCGGATGGTCGGGCACTGCGAGAACGAGCGCCGCGCGGCGCAGATCGGGTTCCAGGATGCGTTTGGCGATCGCCGCCGGCTTCGCCTCGTCGAGAAAGGTACGGTGCACGGCGATCGAGCGATCGAGCGTCGCGGCGATGCGCTCGAAGGCATCGGAAAGACGGGCGAAGAAGGTCGCGTCCGGCCTGACCAGTATCACCTCGATGCGAATGACGCCGCGATGCGCCTCCGGCAGCCGGCGCGGATAATCGAGCGAACGCGCCGCCGCCACCACCTTCTCGACGGTCTGCGGCCGCACTCCGCCCCTGCCGTTCAGGACACGCTCGACCGTGGCCGTGCCAACACCGGCCCGCCGCGCAATCTCAAGGAAGGTGGGCTTAGGAATCTTGATCCTCCGCTGTCCGTACGCCGGAGCCTAGCCGGCTGCACATGCTTTTTCCAAGACATGTGCCTCCCTTCGGCATCGAATGCTCGTGTGCGACCCTCAGCATAGTCAGCCAAAACGTCGGCTTTCGGGGTGCGGTAAGGGCCGCCTCGGTGGCCGACATGAGGCGCAAGGCAGCCCTCCAGAGTTCGGGCGGCGATAGTCGACTTTGGATCAGAAGCTCTGCCACATGGCTCCGCTACCGCTCCTCCACGATCCTTAAATAAGCCGCCGTCACGAACAGCACGATCAGTCCGAACAGGATGCGCCTTGCCCCCTCCGGCATCTGCAGGATCGTCAGCAGCGTCGTCAGCACGGTCAGGATGAGCGCGCCGATGATGGTGCCGGTGTAGCCGCCGCGGCCGCCGAAGATGGAGGTGCCGCCGATGACGGCCGCCGCCACCGAGGGCAGGACCAGGGGTTCGGCGAGCGAGAGCGATGGGGCCTTGATCAGGCCGATATAGAGCAGGCCGGTGATGCCGGCGAGCAGGCTCGAGGTGAGGTAGAGCGCCGTGATGACCTGCCAGTATTGCACGCCCGACAGGCGCGTCGCGCGCTCATTGTCGCCGACGGCGTAGAGCAGGCGGCCAAAGCCGGTGCGGGCCAGTGTGAAGACGATGAGCGCGGCCAGCGGTATGAACAGCAGCAGCGCGTTGGGGAAGCCCCATGTCACGCCGGTGCCGAGCCAGGCGAGGAAGTCGGGGATTTTCGCGCCCGACGCGATCACCGTGCGCTGGTAGACCTGCAGGCAGCCGGTGCCGATCAGGCTGGTGCCCAGCGTCATGATCAGCGGGTGGACGCGGAAGACGCCGACGCCGATGCCGTTGATAAGGCCGATCAACACCGCCGGCATCATCGCCAGCAGGAAGGCGATAACCGGGTCCTGGTTGACGATCTGCGTGGCCATGATGAAGGCGCTCACCGTCGCCACCGTGCCGACCGACAGGTCTATGCCGCCGGTCAGCATGGTCATGGTCTGGCAGCCGGCGAGGATGGCCAGCGGAATGGCGAACTTTATCGTGTTGGCGATCCAGCGCTCGTTGACGATGCCGGGGCGCAGGATCTGCAGGATCACCACCAGGATGACCAGCAGGATGATCAGCGGCACGAGCGGCCGGTCGGCCATGAAGCGTTTCAGGCGGCGGCCGAAGGGGACGGGGGTGATCGCTGACGTGCTCATGGGGTGGGTCCGGTTCGCGATGGGGTGGGTGAGTTCTGTAGGGATGGTGCCCTACGGCGCCCCCCTCTGGCCTGCCGGCCATCTCCCCCACGGGTGGGGAGATTGGCTGCTGTCGCGGTTTTCGCCAATCTTCGACGTTGCAGGAAAGGGCGGGGCGCCAAAGCTGCCAATCTCCCCCCTTGTGGGGGAGATGTCCGGCAGGACAGAGGGGGGCGCCGTCGAGCGCTACGCGCTATTTTATGCCCACCCATCACTGCCGCCCCCGCATCGTGATAAACGCGCCGAACATCACGACCGCCACCATGATGGCGCCTTCGATGATGGCGGTGACGTTGGGGTCGATGGCGAGCAGGGTGAGGTCCGTGCGCACCAGCCGCAGCACGAAGACGGCGACGATGGGGCCGAGCAGGCCGCCCTTGCCGCCGCCGAGCGCGACGCCGCCCAGCACCACGGCGGCGACGCTGGCCAGCAGATAGGGGCCGGGGATGGGCGCGCCTATGCCGGTGCTCATGGTCAGCGCCAGGCCGCCAAAGGCGGCGAACAAGCCCGACAGCGCATAGGCGATGATGCGGGTGCGCTTGACCGGCACGCCTGAGCGGAACGCCGCCAGTTCGCTCGAGCCGATGGCGTAGATGGACAGGCCAAGGCGCGAGCGCCTGAGCGGTATCCAGATGACGCAGAGGCAGACGATGAGCACCAGCAGTGCCTTTGGCAGCCAGGCGTCGATGGCGTCGGGCAGGCCGGGGATCGGCACCGTGCCCGAGATCAGTGCCTTCAGCCATTCGGCGGCGCCGCCGCCCGGCGCGTCGAGCACCAGCAGGGCCGCCCCCTGCAGCACGAACAGCATGGCGAGCGTGACGACGATGTCGGGCACGCGGGTGACGACGATCAACAGGCCGTTGAGCGCGCCGAGGACAAGACCCATGGCGAGTACGAAGGGCACGACGAACAGCGCGTATTCTTCGGAAGCGCCAGCCATCATCGAGGCGGCGGTGACGCTGGTCAGCGCCATCATGGCGGCGACCGACAGGTCGATGCCGCCGACGATGACCACCACCGTCTGCGCGGCGACGGCGAAGGCATAGGGCAAGACTGCCCGCGCGAGCGAGCCGAAATCGCCGCTGCCATAGCCGGGCTGGATGATCCTGGTGGCGATGAACAGCACGATGAGCAGGGCGAACAGGCCTGACACCCAGCCCTGGCGGCGCAGGAAATGGCTCATGGCTTCGTCCCCAAGGCGTCGGAAGAGGGCGCATCGGAGGCGGTGGGGTCGGCCAATATGCCGATATCGGCCTTGGCGCCGCGCGGCAGGCCGTAGGCGGCGCGCATCAGTGCCGGCTCGTCGGCCTCCTCGACCGGGAAAATGTCGACCAGGCGGCCGCCGAAAATGACGATGACGCGGTCGCAGACGCGCTGCACCTCTTCCAGTTCCGAAGTGTAGAACAGCACCGACTTGCCGTGGCCGGCGAGCTCGCGCAGCAGCTTGTAGATCTCCTGCTTGGTGCCGACATCGATGCCGCGCGTCGGGTCGAAGCACAGGATGGTGCGAGCATCCGCCGCGATCCAGCGGGCGATGGTCACCTTCTGCTGGTTGCCGCCGGACAGGCGCTGCACCTCGCCCTGGGCGCGCGTGTCGATCTGCAGCCGCTCGATGGCCCCGAGCACCTTCGCGCGCTCGCGGCGCATGGGGATAGGTCCCCAATTGCGCAGCGCCGCGCTGAAGGGAAGCGCGATGTTTTCACGCACCGAGCGCTGCATGGCGAGCGCCTCGGAGCGGTCGCCCGGCACATAGGCGATCCCGGCTCTGATGGCGTCGATCGGATGCGAGAGTTTCGCCGGCTGGCCGTCGACCTCGATCGTGCCGCCCGAGGGGCGGATCGAGCCGGCAAGGGCGGCGAACAATTCGTCCTGGCCCTGGCCTTCGAGCGCCACGACGCCGGCGACCTCGCCATCCCTGAGATCGAAGGAGACGTCGCTGAGCTTGGTGCCGACGCGCAGGTTTCGCACGGCAAGCCGCGGCCGGGCAGGGGCCGATACCGCCTTCTCGGCGGCGCTGCGGGCGGCGACATGGGTCTTGACGATGCGGGTGCCGAGCATCAGCTCGACGATCTTTTCCTCGACGCCCGGCACGATGTCGACGACGCCGACGGTCTCGCCGTCGCGCAGCACGGTGGCGCGGTCGCACAGCGCCGAGATTTCGACGAAGCGGTGCGAGATGAAGATGACGGCGCGGCCGGCATCGCCCTGGCGGCGCACCACTTCCAGCATCTTTTCGGCGAGGTTGGCGGGGAGCGCGGCCGTCATCTCGTCGAGCAGCAGCACGTCAGGCTCGACGGCGAGCGCACGGGCCAGGTCGAGCACGCGCAGCACGGCCAGCGGGATGTCGCGCGCGGTGTCGCGCAGGTCGAGGTCCGCAATACCCAGTTCGCGCACCCAGGCGCGGAACGGCTCGACCGGCGTGCCGGTCAGCCGCAAATTGGAGAGAACGTCGAGATCGGGGATCAGCGACGGCTCCTGGTAGACGGGCAGCAGCCCGGCGCGGCGGGCGGCGGCGGGGGAGCGTATGTCGCGCGCCTCGCCCCGGATCAGGATGCGCCCGGCATTGGCCGATATGGCGCCTGTCAGGATCTTCACCAGCGTCGACTTGCCGGCGCCATTGGCGCCCATCAACGCGTGCACCTCGCCCGGCAGGACGGAGAGCGACGCGTTGCGCAGTGCGGCAACCGCGCCGTAGTTCTTGGCGACGCCGGAGGCGTCGAGGAGGGGGCTTTGCGGCAACGGATTTGTTGTCAAAACGTGTTGTTCTCGATCTCTGCGGCGTGCGGCAAGCCGGACGATGTCGGCCGGAACGGCGGTTATCCCTTCTCCCCTTGTGGGAGAAGGTGGCCTCGCGAAGCGAGGTCGGATGAGGGGTGCTCCAGGGAGTGCCAGCGTCTCGCTCCGCTGGAGCACCCCTCATCCGTCTCAGCGCTGCGCGCCGATCCACCTTCTCCCGCAAGGGGAGAAGGCAGAAGCGCGTCCGGCCCTTACTCCCCAGGCCCCTTGCAGGCCACGATCTGGTCCTTCGTGTACGTCGTCCAGTCCGGGATCGAGATCGAGACCGGCCATTCGGGGCTGAGCGAGGGGTCGGCGGCGGCCTTCAGCTTGGCCTTGCCTTCCTCGGTGGCGTTTTCCCAGAGCTGCGGCTGCACCAGCACGGTCTGCTGGGCCGGCTTCTTGCCGTCGAGGATCTGCAGCGCCAGCGTTACACCCGCGCCGCCGATCGAGCCGGGGTTGGTGACGGCGGCGCCGACGAGGCCCTTGACCGAGCTCAGCTGGCCGACGAAGCCGGCATTGTCGGCACCGACGATCGGCACCAGCGGCGCCTGCGATTCCACCAGCGCGTCGACGATGACGTTGTCGATGCCGGACGTCCAGATGCCGTTGATCGGCGTTCCCGTCGACAGGAAGGAGAGGATCTGCTGCTTGGCCTGGTCCTGCTGCCAGCCGGTGAAGACTTCCTGCGCCACCTTCACGTCGGGGAATTCGGCCAATGCCTTCTTGAAGCCCTTGTCGCGATCGCTATCGGCCGAAGCGCCGGCGGCGCCGCGCATGTAAAACACTTCGCCCTTGCCGCCCATTTGCTGGAACAGCCATTTGGCGCCGAGATAGGCGTATTCTTCCTGGTTGTTGGAGATGATGTAGGCCGACGGCTCGGTGACCGCCTGGTCGACGGCGACGACGACGATGCCAGCCTTGGTGGCTTCTTCCAGACCCGCCTTGATGCCGGCCGGATCGGCCGGGTTGACGACGATGGCGTCGACCTTGGCGCTGATCAGGTTGCGGATGTCTTCCAACTGGCCGGCGGCATCGGTGTTGCGGTGGGCGATGTTGAGCTTTGCCACCTCGCCGGAGGCCAGCGCCTGCGCCTTCATGGCGCACACCATCTCCTCGCGCCAGCCATTGCCCTGCACGGTGTTGGAAATGCCGATCGTGTATTTGCCGGCGGCCGACGAGACGCCGACGGAGGCCAGCAAAGCAGCGCCCGCAAGCAGCGGGACCATGGTCAGGATTTTCTTCATTTCAGTCTTCCTCCACATTGTTTTTCAGTTTCAGTTCCAAGTCGTTGAACCAAGTCGCTCAGAAAGAGATTCAGGCGGCCCGCTTCAACTCATTGTCCTCCGCATGTCGTTGCCGACATGGTTCTTCCTCACTTGACCAGGGGACGCAGAACGTCGCGGGCGAGCAGAAAACCGCGCTTCACCTGCTCGTCACCGCCTTCAAACCGCCTGTCCTCGTGTTCGATGATGACCGACCCGTCATAGCCGACGCGGTAGAGGCCGGAAAAGAAGCCGCTCCAGTCGACATCGCCCAGCCCCGGCATGCGCGGCACCTGCCAGCCTATCCCGGCCGAGAGGATTCCGCGCTCGTACAAACCATCATGATCAATCATCAAATCCTTGGCGTGGACATGCAGCATGTAGGGGCCGAATTCCCTGATGAAGCGGGCCTGGTCGATCATCTGCCAGACCAGGTGCGAAGGGTCGAAATTCATGCCGACATCGCCGCCCCAGCTTTCCAGGATGCGGCGCCAGACCAGTGGCGAATAGGCGATGTTGTGCCCGCCCGGCCACTCGTCATGGCTGAAGATCATCGGGCAGTTCTCGAAGGCGAGCTTGACGCCATGGCCGCGCGCATAAGCGACGATTTCGGGCCAGATTTTCAGCGCGTCCTGCCAGTTGACGTCGACCGTCTTGGCGGCGTCGCCGCCACAGAAAGTGTTGACGACGGGCACGCCCATATTGGCGGCCAGCACGATCACCCTCTTCAGATGGCCAATGACAGCCTCGCGGTGCGCGGCGTCGGGATGCAGTGGATTGGGATAGTAGCCGAGGCCTGAGATGGTCAGGTGCCTTTCCGCCAGCGAGGCGGCGATTTCCTTCGCCTGCGCGGGAGAAGTCGAGGCGGCGTCGATGTGGCTGGTCCCGGCATAGCGCCGCGTCGCACCAGAGGTTTTCGGCCAGCAGGCGATTTCCAGCGCCTCGAAGCCGGCGGAGCTGGCCCAGCCAGCGACATCGGCAAGCGGCGTCTCCGCGAAGGGTGCGGTGAGCAGTCCAAGTTTCATCATGCCTCCCCTGATCTCTTCATCGTTTCGCGGAAACGCTGAAGAGATCTTCCTTTGTTTTCGCGCAATTCCGGACGCAAAACCGTTTCACACTTTCCTGGAATTGCTTGTGCCGTGTCTTCACTGCCGATGTTCATAGTGCCTATTGTTTGGATCGTTTCAACCTTGCGACCTCATCCTGTTCGAGACTGTGCCGGACAGCCGCCATCGGATCGTCCGAAAGCAGCTCGCCCAGCGCTGACGTGACGGCCGCGCGAAACGTCTCGTTCGCGGCAAGGCCGGGGTCGAAAATCGTGTCGATGGCGAGGATGGCCGAGGCCAGAGCCGGCGCATCGCGCCCGGTGGCGTCGGCGATCCCGGCAACCTTGCCGGCATAGGGTTCCGATACCGGCCAGCGTTTGCCGAAGCGGTCCGAGGCCTGGATGAGATAGGCCATCCAGCCGGCGACCGGCACCGACAGCAGGCCGATCGTATGGCCCATGGCGAGGCGGTCGCGGATCGGGTTGAGCAGGCGCTGCACGATCTTCTGCGATCCGTCGGTGGCGATCTGGTGGTTGCGGTGGCGGATCGCCGTGTTCTTCAGCCGGCCGAGGCTCTGCTCGACATAGGCCGATGGATCCATGCCGGGCACCGGCATCAGCGTCGGCAGCGTTTCTTCGACCAGCATGCGCCTGACGAAGGTGGACAGCAGCGGGTCGGCGATGGCGTCCGATGTATGCTCCAGCCCGGCCAGCACGCCGAGTGTGGCGAGCGTCGTCTGGGCGCCGTTCAGCACCCGCATCTTGAGATGCTCGAACGGCGTGACATCGTCGACGAAGGTCGCGCCGACCAGGTCCCAGCGCGGCACGCGGCCGGCGAATTTCTGCTCGATCACCCATTGCCGGAACGGCTCGCCGACGGCGACGGCGGCGTCCCGGTAGCCGAACCATTGCTCGACGCTGTCGAGATCGTCCTGCGTCACCGCCGGCGCGATGCGGTCGACCATGGCCGAGGGGAAGGCGGCGTTGAGGGCGATCCAGTCGGCAAGGCCATCGCCCCGCCGTTCGGCAAAGCGCCGCACGACGGTTTCCAGGATGACGCCGTTGGTCGGAATGTTGTCGCAGGAGAGCAGAGTCAGGGGCCGGCCATGCGTGGCCCGGCGCAGTTCCAGCGCCCGCGCGAGGATGCCGGGCACGCTGAGCGGCGCATGAGGGTTGGCGAGATCATGGAGGATGTCGGGATGATCGAGATCGAGCGCGCCGCTCGACGGGATGTGGCAATAGCCTTTCTCCGTCACCGTCATCGTCACCAGGTCGATATCGCGCGAGGACAGCACCGTGAGCGCCGGTGCGGCGCTTGCCTGGCTGTCGACCACCTTCACGATGCTGCCGATGATGCGGGCCTCGATGTGGCTGTTTTCTCGGATCAGCCTTGTATAGAGGCCGCCCTGCCGGCCGAGCGTGTCGGCAAGGGTGGGCGGACGGATGTTGATGCCGACAACGCCCCAGCGGTCGAACTGACGTGCCAGCAGGTCATCGGTGTATTCGGCCTGGTGGCAGCGGTGGAACGCGCCGACGCCGAGATGGGCCATGCCGGGGGCAAGGGTTGTCCGCTCATATCCAGGCGTCCGGACAGCTGCCGGAAGCTGGTCCAGCAAGGCCGGCCCCAGCATTTCCGGCGCTGTCGAAGCGGCGTTCACCGGTTTGCCCCGATCACCGACTGCTCCTGGTCGATCACGGCGCCGGTCATCGGCCCGGCCGCGTCGGACAGCAGGAAGACGGCAAGGTTGGCGATGTCGTCCGGCTCGAGCAGCCTGCCGAAAGGCTGCGCGGCATTGGCGGCGTCGAGCCAGCCCGGGCCATGGCCCAGCGTCTCGGCCTGCATGACGCGTTCGGCCGGCGTGTTGGTCCAGCCGACATTGATGCCGTTGACGCGGATGCGGTCGAAACGGTGGGCGTTGGCGGCGTTCTTGGTCAGCGTCGCAAGCGCACCCTTGGTCGCTGAATAGACGGCGAGTTCCGGCGAGCCGCAATGGGCGTTGATCGACAGGATGTTTACGATGGCGCCGGGCTCCCGGCGCTTCCTCATGTCGGCGATGGCAGCCTGCATCAGGAAGAACGGCGCCCGCGCATTGACGGCGAACAGCGAGGCCCAGTCATCGAGGCTGGCATCGAGGAAGGAAGCGCGGTCGGTCAGCCCGGCCGCGTTGACGAGGCCATCGATGCGGCCGAAACGGTCAATGCAGGCCTGCGCCAGCAAGACAGGGGTCTGCGCGTCTCCAAGGTCGGCGGCGACGAAGATGGTCGGCGTACCGATGGCCGACAGTTCCGCCGCCACGGCTCCGCCGCGTGTGCCGTCGCGTCCGGTGATCAGCAGCCCGCCGGCGCCGGCCCGCGCCAGCGTCTCGGCGATGGCGCGGCCGATGCCTTGCGTCGCGCCGGTGACCAGCACGACCTTGCCTTGGAGATGAAGCTCCATTCCTCCTCCCGGAACAAAGTTTCTATTTTTTAAAATATGGAACGGTAATTCCCGATAGTCAATTGTGCCAGCAGCGCCTCATGCGCCGCGTTTTGCCGCCACGCCTTGGGCCAGCGCCATGCCGACCGCCAGCGATGCCGCCAGCGAGCGGAAGCCGGCGAAGTCGGATTCCACAACTTCCAGCCAGCTGTCCGACAAAGCGATCAGTGGGCTGAAGGTGCTGTCCGTGATGGTGACGATGCGGGCCTTTCGTTCATGCGCCACCGCGACCAGGTCGGGCGTGATCGAATTGTAGGGGCTGAAGGAAACGGCCAGCACCGCATCCTGCCTGCCGATGCAGCCGACCTGGTCGAGTGCCGAGGAGCCGACATTGTCGACCAGCACATTGCGCACGCCTTGCTGCGACAAGGTCAGCGACAGATAGGCGGTGACCGGGAAGGCGCGCTTGGAGCCGATGACGTAGATCAGCTCGGCGGCCGCCAGCAGGGCCACCATCTTTTCGAATCTCTCGACGTCGAAGCCCGCCTCGATGCGTCCGAGCGAGGCCTGCGAGGCGCCGACCATGCCGTGCAGGAAATGCATGGCGGCATTCGGCTCCGCCTCGGTGCGCGGCTCGCCGCGCGCTTCCGGCCACGAACCCTTGACGTGCTCCTTGAACAGGCCCTGGAAATCGGAAAAGCCGGAATAGCCGAAGATCTGGGCAAAGCGCACCAGCGTCGAGGGCTGTACGCCGGCCTGCGCGGCCACCTGCGCGATGGTGCCGAGCGCGACATCGCTCGGATGCTGCCACATGAAGATCGCTACCTGGCGCAGCCGCTTGGGAAAATGCACTGTGCCGGAGGAAAGCACCGCGCGCAGTTCCTCGTAGGTCTGCGGCTGGGTATAGCCCAACGCCGCCAGCGAGCGTCCGCGCTTGCGCGTCGCCGCCTCGTCGGCAAGAGATCGTCCCGAAGATTTGCCCGCCCCACTCATGATCTCAGGCTAACGTGGCACAATCGTATTACAATACGGAAATTGGAAATTGTGTTCGAAAGTGGTAGCCGGACTTGAGGCTTGGCGCGTCGCCAAGGATCTGCTCGGAGGAGAAAACATGGTCTACGCAACATCGGATGGGTCGGCGGGCAAGCGGCTGAGGGTCGGTATGGTCGGCGGCGGCCGCAATGCCTTCATCGGCGCCGTGCATCGACTGGCCATGCGCCTCGACGACCAGATCGTGCTGGTGGCCGGCGCGCTGTCGTCGGACCCTGAAAATGCCGCCGCCTCGGCCGCCGAGATCGGCATCGCGCCGGAGCGCAGCTATGCCGATTTTCACGCCATGGCGCTGGCGGAAGCCGCCCGGCCTGACGGCATCGAGGCGGTCGTCATAGTCACGCCCAACCATCTGCACGCGCCGATCGCCACCGCCTTCCTCGAGGCCGGCATCGACGTCATCTGCGACAAGCCGCTGTCGACCACGCTCGGCGACGCCGAAGCGCTGGTGACGCTGGCGCGCGCAAAAAAACGCCGCTTCGTCGTCACGCTGAACAACACCGGCTACGCCATGGTCCGCCAGGCGCGCGAAATGGTGGCGGCGGGCGAACTCGGCCGCATCGTCTCGGTGCATGGCGCCTACGTCCAGGACTGGCTGACCAGGCCGATCGACGCCGAAGGGCAGAAGCAGGCGGAGTGGCGCACTGATCCGGCGCGGGCGGGGCAATCGGCGGTGCTGGCCGATATCGGCGTGCATGCCTTCAACCTGGCGAGCTATATCTCAGGCTGCGAGGCCGAGGCGGTGTCGGCGGACCTGTTCACCGCGGTGCCGGGACGCCGGCTCGACGACAATGCGCATGTCATGGTGCGCTGGACCGATGGAGCGCGCGGCACGATCCTGGCGAGCCAGACCTCGCCCGGCCACTACAATGATCTGTCCGCGCGCATCTATGGCGACAAAGCCGGGCTCGAATGGTCGGGCGGCCGGCCGGAGGAACTGCGTTTTTCCGTCTATGGCGAGGAAACCCGCACGCTGGTGCGCGGCGGCCATGGTTCGACCGAAGAAAGCCGCCGCGTGTCGCGCATGCCGGCCGCGCACCCGGAAGGCTATATCGAGGCCTTCGCCAATTTCTACCGCGACGCCGCCGACATCATCCGCGCGCATCGCTCCGGTGGCGTGGTCGATGCCGCGCGCGCGGCGCGGGTGCCGGATGTGGTCGACGGTGCGCGCGGCGTGAAGTTCGTCGCCGCGGCGGTGGCGTCGAACGCGGCGGGCGGTGCGTGGACGGCGGCACGGTTTGCGGGGTGACAGCCGATCTCTCCACGAGGGGAGATCGGCAGCTTTGCCGCCGGCAATCACCCGATCCCCAGCCGCTTCGCCAGATCCGACAGCATCGGGCGCTGGCCCTGCAGAAGTTTTGCCTCCGCCTCCGGCAGGCTGAACCAGCCGGCCCTGTCGACCTCAGGAAATTCTTTCATCGACCCGGACCTTGGCGGCCATTCCATGGTGAAGCTGTTGCTCTTGATGGCGGCCACATCGATCTCGGTGCTGGCCTCGACCGACCAGGCGATGACGATCTTGCCGCCTGGTTGCTTGTAGTCGCCGAGGCGCGCGAAGGAGCCGTCGACCGCGATGCCGAGCTCTTCCCCGGCCTCGCGTTGCGCTGCCTTCAGTTCGTCCTCGTCCTCGTCGATGAGGCCTTTCGGGATCGACCAGGCGCCTTCATCCTTCCTTGCCCAGAACGGGCCGCCGGGATGAACCAGAAGCACCTGGATATCCCCGTCTATTCGACGATAAATCAGCAGGCCCGCACTGCGTTTTGCCATTTTTGCATGTCCGTTTGCAGCGCCGGTGCGAGGTTTGCCGATTCTTGAGTCGATCATGCGTGCTGAACTTGCACCGGGAAATTGCGACGCTATGTCAGATGCATCTGCATTGCACCTCGTCCGCGAGTTCGGCAATCTGATAGCATCGATTCTGGGGCGGCGTCGAAATCAGATGGGGCGTCCGGTATGCAACTCGGTCTGATCGGTTACTACAGCGATTTCGTGGTCTATCCGCTGGCGATCGCCCTGTTGGGAGTGGCCGGGCTGATCGAGGCCGGGGAAGAGAGCGCGCCGGACTGGATCGGCACGGTGCTGATCTGTCTTGGCCTGTGGACGTTGATCGAATACGTCCTGCACCGCTTCGTCCTGCATCACGTCCCCTACATCAGGGATCTGCACGACCGTCATCATATCGAGGAGCGCAGTCCGGTGGGCACGCCGACCTGGCTCAGCCTGGGCGTGCATGCGCTGATCGCGCTGCCCATCTGGCTGCTCTCGGATTTCGCGACCGCCAGCGCGGTCGGCTGCGGGCTGATGCTGGGCTATCTCTGGTACATCAGCGTCCACCACATGATCCATCATTGGCACCCCGCCCATCCCAGCTATCTCTACACGCTCAAGCGCCGCCACGCGGTGCACCACCATATCGACGACAACGCCAATTTCGGCGTGACGTCACTGTTCTGGGACCGGATTTTCGGCACGGCGCGGCTTTGAGGGCAGTAGGGCAGTAGGGCAGTAGGGCAGTAGGGCAGTAGGGCAGTAGGGCAGTAGGGCAGTAGGGCAGTAGGGCAGTAGGGCAGCCGTTCAGCGCCGCTTGCCGCGGCCGGCGGGAGACTTGGCGCCGCGAGGTCCTGTCAGCACTGGCGTGTTGTGCTGGTTTTCGTCGGACAGTTTGCGCCAGCGGGCCAAGCGGTCCGGATCGAGCGTGCCGGCCTTTAACGCTGCCTGCACCGCGCAGCCCGGTTCATGCACATGCGTGCAGTCGCGGAATTTGCAGAGCGGAGCCAACTCGGTGATTTCGGCAAACAGCATGTCGATGCCGTAGGCGACGTCGCTGACTTGCAGCGTGCGCATGCCCGGCGTGTCGATCACCCAGCCGCCACCGGCAATGGCGTGCAGCGACCGCGCCGTGGTGGTGTGGCGTCCCTTGGCATCGTGTTCGCGAATGGCTCCGGTCTGCTGCGCCGATCCGGCCAAACTATTGACCAGTGTCGATTTGCCAACGCCGGAGGAACCGATCAGCGCCACCGTCTGCCCCCCGCCGCACCAGGCAGCGAGTGCGCTCGCGGCGCCCGATATGCGCGGGTTCAGCGTCACGACGGCCAATCCGCGCTGCAGCGCGGCGGCCTGGCTTTGGTACGCCTCGGCGTCCTCGGCCGTATCGGCCTTGGTCAACAGGATCACGGGTGTCGTTCCGGCCTCGTTGGCCAGCGCCAGATAGCGTTCGAGCCGGGCGATGTTGAAATCGGCATTGCATGACGTGACGATGAACAGCGTGTCGACATTGGCCGCGGCCAGCTGTGGCCCCCTGCCGCCCTGGACGCGGCGCTCCAGAACCGTCTTGCGGGTCAGGCGACGCCGCACGAGGTGGCTATGCGACTCGACCAGCACCCAGTCGCCGACGGCGTAGGCGCCGGTGGTGGCCTGCGGCGCCAGGGACAGATCGGTATGTCCCGTCTGGGACAGGCCGCTCAGCCGGTCTCGATGCACCATGGCAATGCGGGTCGGGATGAGGTCTGCATCGCCTGGCTCGAGCTGGTCGCCGAAGAACTCCGACCATCCAAGGCCGGCAAGCGATAGGGATGGGGCGCAGGAGGAGGCCGTCACGGCTTCGACCGAGGGCATGGCGTCGCTGACATCGGACAGTATCCTCGGGAAAGATAGGAGAGGCGCCGACCCCTCGGAACGGGCGATCCGCCCACGCCGCTGTATGGGCGGCACGGCGAGGTTTGGCAAGCGTTGCCGGTTGTCGCGGCAGCCCGGTGAAGATAGATTTGTGTCGGGCCTGAAGCTGGGGGTGCGCCGGGAATGCTTCTGCCATTCTTGCATTGGCCTGCAACTCTTCGCCACGGCAGGCTGAAATACCTGGCTCTTTTCGCGCCGTTCATCCTCTTGTCCGGCTACATCGCCTACGGCTTTGTCGGCATCCAGATTGACTCGCCGCTCGCCGCCTTAAGGCACTTTGCCGCGTTCCCCAACTGTGCTGCCGCCCGCGCCGTCGGGCTTGCCCCCGCGCGCAAGGGACAGCCGGGCTATTGGCCGACGCATGATGCCGACAGGGACGGTATCGCCTGTGAACCTTGGCATGGGGGAAGCGGTAGCGGCGTCAGAGTGCATCGCTATTCGCGGACAGGCAGATAGCTCACAATTCCTTTTCCGCCAGTTCCCTGAACTCGTCGGGCACGGAGCGTGCCGCTTCCAGCGCCACCGTGCCGTAGCCGACGGCCTGCTTGCCGAAGCGTTCGCGGATCTTGTCGATGGCGCGGTCGGCGCCGAAGCGGGCGAGGCCTTTTTTGCTACCGGGGCGGCGCTTCTCGTCGGCCAGGCCAAGCGGCAGGTCGAGCTGCAGCTCCGCGCTCTCCTCCAGGTGCGAGACCGAGATCGCCAGCAGCGAGATGGTCTTTTCGCGTGGATGGTCGCCGAGCACGCCGCGCACCAGGTCGCCGGCAATCTCGGCCAGCATGGTGGTCGCCGAGATCGGCTGGTCGAGCGTGATCGAGCGCGTGACGGCGCTGAGATCGGCAAAGCGCACGCGCACCGTCACCGTGCGGCCCGGCCGCGCCTTGGCGCGCAGCCGGCTGGCGACGCGGTCGGCCAGATGCAGCAAGGTGGGCACGATCACCGGCGCCACGGCGGGTTTCTGGCCAAGGGCGGATTGCGCGCCGGCCGAATGCGCCCGGCGCCTGGTCTCCAGTTTCCTCGGGTCGCGGTTCCATGACAGAGCGGCGAGCTTTTCGCCGGCGGCGGGACCAAGCAGCCGCGTCAGCGCGCCGCTGTGGGTCCTCGCCAATTGGCCGATGGTCTCGACGCCGATTTCCGCCAGCCTTGCCTTGGTCGCCGGACCGACGCCCCACATCAGCGAGACCGGCAGCTCGTGCAGGAAGGCCAGTTCGGTGCCGGGATCGACGACCACCAGCCCGTCGGGCTTGGCGACCTGCGAGGCGATCTTGGCCAGATGCTTGGTGCGGGCGACGCCGATCGAGATCGGCAGGCCGAGTTCGGCCCGCACGCGGCGGCGGATCGCCGTGGCGATCTCCCGCGGTTGCCCGAACAGATGCGTGCAGCCTGCGACATCGGCGAAGGCCTCGTCGATGGAGATGCGCTCGACCACTGGCGTGAAATCGTCGAGCACCTTGATCGCCGCATTCCCCAGCCGCTGGTAGTGGCTGAAATTGCCGCCGACGAAGATCAGTTGCGGGCAAAGCTCGCGCGCCTTGCGCCCCGGCATGCCGCCGCGCACGCCGAAGGCGCGCGCTTCATAGGAGGCGGCGAGCACCACGCCGCCGCCG
>NZ_NSFW01000039.1:0-17278 GCF_002294905.1 Mesorhizobium sp. WSM4308
CAATGAAAGACGAGGTTGCGCCATTGGCTTCATCGAGCCAGACCAGACCTTTCGTGCCAGCCGGCAAGGCGTTGAGTTCGTCCACGGATGAAACGTCGACAAGATTGAACCCGGCGGTTGCGACCTCCGAGGCCGATCCGCCTGATGTATAATGGAGAGTGGCCATCCAATTTCCTTCGTCTGATTCGATAGCCCCAGTGCCTGCCTAGCTGAAAACGTATATTAGCGTACAATCAAATACAGGTACTCTTTGACAGAATGATTGATCGTAGACGGGAACCGCCACAAGATTGGTGCTGTGTGCGAGAGCGAAGGATCGCTGACGCGTTAAGGCGATACACGAGGTGATTGCCTCTCCCAAGCGGCTCGCCGAACCGAATAGAAATGGAAATCAGCTGATTAGTCAGTCACACGAAAAACACGCTGGAGCGTGCTTGCAGATTGAGCCGGCGGTAATAGCCTGGGCGGCAAACCTGACATATCGGCTCTCGCGTTCGTTTTGGGTTTCGCATGGCCGCTGACACAGCTCAGGTTTTTCGGGATTAACCTGTTGTCCTGAACGGAAAACGACGAATGCGTCCGAGTACCTTGACGTACTATAGCGACGACTCGTTGAGATGCATTAGAGTTTGCCCAGACCGTACTGGATCGATCCCGTCTACCCTCTGCGAGTGCCCAACGTCCATTTGGCTCAAATAGTTAAATCGTCACTGCCACCTAGCTCCGGGGCACGTGAAGCGCCACACGATCTCGTCCTTCCGACTTAGCGCGGAAGAGTGCCAAATCGGCGGCATTGACGAAATCGTTTGGCGTCTCGTTCTCGTTGGGCACTGTTGTCGCGACGCCGACGCTGATGGTTACCCGATCCGGGCCGTGCGGGATGTTCAGGTTCCGAACGCCCTGGACGAGCCGCTCTCCGATGCTGCTCGATTGTTCCAGCAAAGTGTCGACCAGAACGATGACGAACTCTTCGCCTCCGTAGCGCGCAGCGAGATCGGTGGAGCGGCCGGAACTGCCCTGGATAACCCGGGCGATTTGCTTGAGCACCTCATCGCCGGCCATGTGGCCATAGGCATCGTTGTATCGTTTGAAGTTGTCGGCATCGATCATCAATAGCGACAAGGGAGACTGTGCGCGAAGCGCGCGTTTCCACTCAGCCGCCAGATATTCATCGAAATAGCGCCTGTTGCCGAGACCCGTCAGGCCATCGATCCGCGTCAGACGCTCAAGCTCGAGATTTGCGCTGATCAGCTGTCGCTGGCTTTCCCTCAGCGCGCGGTACGCCGCGTCTCGCTGGACATGGTCCAGATAGGCCCGCGTGTGATACCGAATGCGCGCAATCAGCTCGATGCGATCCGGCAGTTTGACGAGATAGTCGTTGGCCCCGGCAGCGAAAGCTTCGCCTTTGGTAGCTGGATCTTCCTTGCTCGACAGCACAATGACTGGAACCGAGTGTGTCGACGAACGCTTCCTGTATTCTTTCACCAGATGCAGCCCGTCGACCCCGGGCATGACCAGGTCCTGGAGGATTACGGTTGGCTTTACCTCATCCGCGACCGCCATCGCCTTCAATGGGTCGGTGCAGAAGTGCAAGGCGATATCTGGCTCGTTAGCCAGGGCGCGCCTGACCGCCTCGCAAACCATGACCTGATCATCGATGAGCAGAACCATCGACGAATAGTTATCTGCCAGCGGCGGCACCAGCTCGGATTGTTGCGTCATCAGACGATCCCCTTTCACGTGGAGCGCCCGCAGGCTTCGATTATGCGTAAGCCGATAGCGCTCAAAGGAAGAATATCAACCGCCGCACCGATCGCAGCGGCGGCCTTCGGCATGCCATAGACTGCACTGGTTGCTTCATCCTGCGCGATTGTGAGATGCCCCTTGTCGCGCAGCTTTCTCAGCCCGCGCGCCCCATCCCTACCCATGCCTGTAAGCAGGACGCCAATTACCGAACCCGGCCACCATTGCGCCGCGCTTTCGAAAAACACATCCACCGACGGCCGATAGACGTTGTCCTTGGGGGTGGACGTGTAGCCGAGTTGCTGAGCCGATTTGAAAACCAGATGGTCATCCGAACTGGCGACAAGAACGGTGCCCGCTTGAGGCTTCTCCTTTTCTCGCGCCGGACGGATCGGAAGCGGGGTATGCTGCCCGAGCCAATCGACAAGGCCTGGAATGAACTGAGAATCGAGATGCTGGACGAGCACGATTGCGCAGCCAAAATCAATGGGAAAGGCGCTGAGCACCTTTGCAACGGCAGCCGGCCCGCCCGCCGAGGCGCCGATCGCTACCAAGCGTTGAGGGGAGGGGTCGGCGGCAACTGATATCGGCCCGCTTGCCTTGGATGGCGCATCACGGACCAGCTTACCGATCGTTGCAATCTTGTTGGTCAGAAGCCGTGCGGATTGCGAGGAGGCGTTGCCTGCGATGCCCACCGACGGGATATCGACCGCGTCGAGCGCGCCATGACCCATTGCTTCGTAGACCCCGGCGACGTTGGCTTCGATACTGGCGGTCACCAGCAAGATCGAGCACGGGGTTTCTGCCATGATCCGGCGGGTCGCTTCCACGCCGTCTATCTCTGGCATTGCTAGATCCATGAGTATCAGATCCGGCAGGTCACGTCTGCAGGCCTCGACCGCTTCACGCCCATTGGCCGCCATCCACGCGACCTGATGTTCGCGGGTCGACACGACCAGCCGGCGCAGAAGCTCGACCGCCATCGGCATATCGTTGACTATGCCGATTCTCATTCCTTGGCTTCCAATTTCGATCTCATCCTGTCGCCTCGCCAATCATGTCCACGACGGCATGAATCAGCGCCTCGTCCTGAAAGCTGCCCTTGGTCAGATAGTAGTCTGCGCCGGCGTCAAGTCCGCGCGAGCGGTCTTCCTCGCGATCCTTGTACGAAACGATCATGATCGGCGTGTTCTTGAGATGAGCGTCCTTTCGGATCAAGGTCACCAACTCGATGCCGTCCATGCGCGGCATGTCGATGTCCGTCACAACAAGATCGAAGGGGCCGGAGCGGACGGCATTCCACCCGTCCATGCCGTCGACCGCCACTTCGACCTCATAGCCGTGATTGCCCAGCATCTTGCGCTGGAGTTCGCGAACCGTGAGTGAATCGTCAATCACCAGCACGCGCTTGCGCCTGCCGGGTTCTGGACCGCCCGCAGCACGCCGAAGGGCTCGAAATCCACCGGATGATGCAAGCTTCTCCACCGATCTTATCAGATCATCCACGTCGAAGATCAGGACAGGCGAACCGTCCTCCATCAGGGCCGCGGCGCTGATGTCCTTGATCTTGGCGAAGCGGGGATCGAGAGGCCGGATTACCAGCTCGCGTTCGCCGAGGAAACGATCGACGATCAGGCCGTATGCTTCGCCCTGACCGGCATCTACGACGACGACCGAGAGAGCGTCCGGTTCGGAAGATCCGGGCTCACCACGGTTCAGCACCTCGCGTGCCGTGACCAGCCCGATCTGTCGGTCGTTCAGACGAAAATGCGGCCGACCCTGAAGGAGACTGATCTGCATCCGCTGCAATTTCAGTGTCTTCGAAATGGCAGCGAGCGGAAACGCATAGGGCTCGCCATCGACATCGACGAGCAGCGTGCGCAGGACCGACAACGTCAGCGGCAGTTGCAGTTGAAACCTAGTTCCGTGCCCGAATTCCGAGGAGACGCTGGTGATACCGCGGACCTCCTTGGTCATCGCCTGCACAGCGTCGAGCCCCACACCACGGCCGGAGACGTCAGTAAGGCCCAGTTTCATCGAAAAGCCGGGCAGAAACAGGAAGGCGAGCAATTCCGTTTCGCTGAGTGTGTTGGCACTTTCCCTGGTTGCGAGGTGCCGGTCGACGATCGTCTCGCGCAGCTCCGCCAAATCGATGCCCCTGCCGTCGTCCACCACGGTTATTTGCAGCAGGCCGGCATTGTGCCGCGCTTCGAGCCTGATGAGACCCTCTGCCGGTTTACCTGCCGCGACCCGCTCCTCGGGCGGTTCAAGCCCGTGGTCTACAGCGTTGCGTAGGAGATGCCCCAGAGGTGCGTCGAGTTGTTCGAGGATGTCGCGGTCGATGCCGGTGGAGCCGCCTACGATCTCCAGCCGCACCCGCTTGCCGAGGGTACGTCCGAGGTCGCGAACCATCCTCGCATAGTGCCGCACGCCGTCTTCAAACGGCCGCATCCGGCTCGCCAACGTCTCGTCGTACAATCTGTTGGCAAGATCGGTGGCCTTTCGATCTACTGAATCCAGCTCATCGAGACGCTCCGCCAGGAACGCCTGGCTCAGCCGAAGCTTTCGCTGCGCTTCGGCCAGCGCCTCCACCACTGCTTCGTCCTTTGAAACAGCCGGCAGCACTGCATGAAGGTCGTCGAACGCACTTGCGAGGTCCGATTGAAGCCGCTTCAGCCGCAGCAGCCCGTCGGCGAACGGCCTGAGCCGCCGCGCTTCCATCAGCGACTCACCGGCTAGCCCGAGCAATCGATTCAGGCTGTCCGCCGTCACCCGAACCATTCTGTCGGAGCCGATGCTTCCTTGGCTTTGCGGCACCGTCGCAACGAGGAGGCTCGCTGAAAGGGTGGTCGCCGGCACCCCCTGGGCATCTGGGAAATCAGCTTCGGATTTGCGGGGCAAGTGGGTGGCATCGGGGAGGGCCAATTCCGCGAACTTGGCGAGAAAGGCTTCGACGTCAGGGGGCACGCTCTCGCTCGATGGTCCCGATGCAATCAATTTCAGAAGGTCGGTGCCTTGCAGAAGCGCATCGATATGCTCCTGTCGCACCGTGAGATGCCCACGTTGCGCGGCGACTAGGCAATCCTCCATCGCATTTGCAACTTTGACCGCGGGCGTCAGGTCGATGATGCGGGCAGCTCCTTTCAAGGAATGCGCGGCTCGCATGCATGCTTCCAGGGCATCGGCGGCGACAGGATCGCGTTCGAGCGCCAGAAGACCGGAGGTCAAAGCCTGCGACTGGCTCTCCAGTTCGGCCTGGAAGAGGCTCAGCATCGAAACCTGGCTGAAGTCCTCGTCTGTCATGCGATGCTCCGATCCAGCATCGTGAGCAGTTGTCCCGGGTCGAGACAGCCAACGGCTCGTCCCTGCCAGGGCAACACGGCAACCGTGGCGGCCGACAGCGCCTTGCTGATCGTGGCCGGCACAGCGAGCGTATCTCCTTCCCGGTAGCGGTGTAAGCCGTGGATCTCGTCCACCGTAAAGGCAACCCGCTTGTCGGGCTCGCCGACCACGACCAGGCGGCGAAATGGCTTGGATCGCGTGCCTAGCTCCCCCTCCTTGCGCTCGTCTATTCCGAGCAATTCAGAGAGCGACAGGCAGATCAGCAACTCACCGCGGACATTGGCAATGCCGAGCACTGCACTGTTCCTTCGGTGCGGGAGCGAATGAACGCGGCGAGACTCAGCCACTTCATGAAAAATCCCGACCGGAAGCGCCAGCCATTCCTCTCCCAAACGGAAGAGAACGGCGGTCTGTACCGCCTCGTCGTCTGCCGAACCGAGATCGGTAGGACCAGATTTGTCAGGCCATTCGCCGGGATATTGCGAGGGCGCTGCACGGTCGAGGAGGCGCCGTGCAGCCTTCTTGTGGGTCGGGCAATTGCGGCAGTGCAAATGCCGCTCGAGTAGCGGACACGACTTGTCGCCGCGCACGCCGATCCGGCGCCAGCAGTCGTCGATTTCAATCTCCTCCACCGGCTGAGGAATCCCTGTCGAAGCCGCCATCAGGTGCCGCTCCTTTTGTGGGCCCGATCCAGCCGGCCGGCCAATGCCTCGGCGCCGCTATGGTCGCCTTGCTTTCGAAGCAGCAAAGCCAGATGGACCAGAGCTTCCCGATGATTTGGCGCGAGATAGAGCGCCTTCCGATAGCTTTGCGCGGCTTCGGGCGCAGCGCCATCCGCATCCTGAACGAGGCCCAGGAGGTAGAAGATTTCCGCCGAAGGACCGAATGCCTTAAGATGCGCTAGGGCAACTTCCTGTGCCTCCTTTACCCGTCCCGCATTGGCGATTCGCTCAACCGCGATGAGGCTTTCCGCGAGCTGGTCTAGCGGCTTGGCCGTGGCCTGCACGCGACCTTCCCTGCCGATTGCCAGCCGAGGCGGAACAACAGGCTTGGCCTTGTTGACCTTCGGGGTTGGGGGCCGCACAGGAACGGCAGCGGAAACTATCGGGGCCGCGGTCTTAACGGGCTCCGACTTCAGGAAGGCGAAGGCCAGTGGCCATTCAGCGGAAACGAGGCCGTGCAACCTTGGAAGCGACGCTTCCGCCGGACCGACCAGAAGAAGTCCGTCCTTGGCCAGGAGGTCCTTCAGGCAGATCAATGCGCGATCCTGCAGCTCTCGATTGAAATAGATCAGCAAATTGCGGCACAGCAGGATGTCATAGACCTCATGCCCGAACCACGCGCGAGGATCGAACAGGTTTCCGACCCGAAACCGAACCTGTTTTAACACCGCAGCATGGGGCCGCAACCCGCCCTCGGCCGCTTCGAAATAGCGGTCCTTGAATTCGAGATAGCTGCCGCGAAACGAATTGCGCCCATAGACGGCACGTTCAGCAACCGCGACATTGCGGCTGCTGACGTCCACTGCATCGATGTTGAACTCGTGTGCCTCAAAGCCGGCATCGAACATGGCCATGGCAACCGAATAAGCCTCTTCGCCGGTTGAACATGGCAGACTCAGGACTTTTATCGGCTGAGGACGTTTGCTCACACGGGCATGCCGCGCCAGCATCGTGAACGCTTCCCGGTCGCGAAAGAACCAGGTCTCCGAGACCACCACAGCATTGATCAGCTCCTGCAGTTCCTGCTGCGAACCGGTCAGCTGTTCCCAATAGGCCTGAAGGTTGGTTATCCGGCATGCTGCCATTCGATCTCTGACCGCCTGACGGACCACTGTCGGCCCAACGCTGGCACTGTCCAGTCCAATGGCTTCCGTCAGAAGTTTTTCGATTGCGCCGGTCATCAATCACCCATCGCGGCCTGGTGGAACAATGCGGTACGAATCTCTTCCGAAAGCAGCGCTTCCGCTTTGACCCACTGAATGATCTCCAGGCCATCCGAAGCCACCGGACCGAGATAGGGCGGTGTTCCTGGCTCCAGTCCGAACGGCGCGAAGTCGGCAGGGTCCCGCTCAAGCGTGTCCGTCACCCGTTCCGCGATCAGCCCGAGCAGGCGTTGCTCGCCACCTTGCGTCGGATAGCGCGTCACAACGATCCGGGTGCTCAACCGCGGCTCGGATGGCCGGCCAAGTGCCAGAAGAGTCACATCGATCAACGGGATGGGTATTCCGTTATAGCTGGCCAGTCCGACCACTCCGGTCGGCGCTCCCGGTAGCACTTTGACATCGATGTAAGGCAACACCTCTTCAATCTGGTTGACGTCGATCAGGTAGCGATCCTTACCCATGCTGAAGGCGAGGAATAGCATTGTCATCTCCGACTGCCAGCTTGCTATGCTCTCAGCTTGAATCTTGAAATGCTGCCTCGCAGCCCGCCTGAGACTTGATTGAGCTCGTCGATCGCGAGCGCCGATTGCTGAAGAGATTCGACTGTTTGCTGAGCTGCCTCGCTCAGCTGAGTGAGCGTGTCGCTGATCTGGCCAGCGCCGGTCGCCTGGGCTTGCATGCCTTCATTGGCGACTTCGAAACGTGGCACCAGACCCTGAACCTGCTGGATGATTTCGAACAGTTGGCCGCCGACCTGCTGGATTTCCTGCATGCCCCGGCGGACCTGCTCTGAAAACTTATCCATGCCCATTACCCCGGCCGCGACCGCCGACTGGATATCCTTGACCATCTGCTCGATATCGTAGGTGGACACGGCCGTCTGGTCCGCGAGCCTTCGGATTTCGGTCGCCACCACTGCAAAGCCTCGGCCATATTGGCCTGCCTTCTCCGCCTCGATGGAAGCGTTGAGCGACAACAGGTTCGTCTGATCGGCGACTTTGGTGATGGTCGTCACCACCTGGTTGATGCTGCCGGCCTTCTCGCTCAGGATCGCAAGTTTAGAATTGATCGCGGCCGCCGCTTCCATGACCTGGTGCATGGTTTCTTCCATGCGGGCCAGTCCCGCTTGCCCTCCGCCGGCGACCACAGCTGTTTGCTCGGCAACTGTCGAGACCTCGTTCATCGTCCGGACCAACTCGTTTGACGTGGCGGAGATTTCCTTGGCTGTTGCGCGGATCTCGGTGGTGGTCGCTGCGATTTCGGTGGCGGTTGCCTGCTGTTGCTTGGAGGTGGCGGCGATCCCCGTGATCGACGTACTGACCTGTATGCCGGACCTTTGAACCTGACCAATGAGAGTGGTGAGATCGTCCGCCATTGCGTTGAAGCCGTCGGCAAGCACGCTGAATTCGTCTCGACGCCTGAGATCGATGCGGTCGCTGAAGTCGCCTTGCCGCATCAACTGAACCGCGTCGACTAGGCGAGTGAGCGGGCCCGTGATGGCGCGAAACAGCAGGTATCCTAAAAGAAGGGCCAGCCCGAGGGCGATCAGCAGGCCAGCGCTCAAACCCACTTCCGCGGTCCTAACGATCGAGCCTATCCGCTGTGTCGCGCTGTTCGCCTCGCCTCTATGATCCTCGACCATGGCTTGCAGGGCGGACTGCAATTTTAGAAAGACCGGCTCCACGGTGTTCTTGATGGCCGTACGCTCATTGGGAGTTTCACCTTTCGACAGGGCAGCCCGGCTTGCGTCCAGCACAGCAGTTTCAGTTTGGCGAAATTGGTTGGCGAGTTCTTTGACGGCCGCATAATTCTGCTTGTCGACATCGGAGACGATTTTCGCTTCATAATCGTCCATCCGCCGCTGCACCTGATCGCGATTGGTCGCGATCGCGCTTTCAAGCGTGCGTTTGTCCGACGGGTTGTCCTCAAGCGCATATTCCTGGAGCAGGCTATGGGCGGTCATCTGGCCGATCATGATCTCGGTGCTGTGAGAGAGGTCCGGGAGGATGCCCTTTTCGACCTCTGTCGCCTCCTGCTGGGTCTGGAGGAACCAAGCGTACGCGATGACGGCTATTACCGACATCACCACAAGAACGGCAGCGAAGCTGACGAGGATGCGGTGGCGTATTGTGAGACTCTTCATGGAACCGGGTTCACCAATGGGGGCATCGTTGTCGGCTCGACCGCCGTTCGTTCCGACATTTCGAAAAAGGTGCGTCGAAAAGCAGTAGCTTGATGCCGAATGGTTTCTTTTCCGTTCAACCGCGGATGACGGCTAATCGGCTCACCAATCGAGATGCGGCAGCCCCACGCGTAGAGTTCAATTGAACGGTTGGTCGTGTCAGTTGCTTCGGCGGCAAGATCAGCACGGCGACGTGGCGCTCCAGGCGAAACTGGTAAATCGTCGCGGCACAAGACGAGACCGTCCCTCCCAACCATCCATGGACCAACGGTCAGGTCAAGCGGATGAACCGAACGCTGAAGGAGGCAACCGTCCGGCGATATCACTACGCTATAGATAAATGAAATCAGATTTTACGGGACAACGTGTGCAAAAATCGCACTCTCTTCTTTTCGTTCCGACGGAGCCGCCGAAAGCTCTTTTCGCAGGCTCTTCTGCCGACGATATTGACCGCTCCAATGTTCGCCGGGATATCCGTGCCTTGCGCCTCCAGCCGCATTAAGCGCTTAACGGAAGTTGGGATGTGTGGACCCGCCATGGTGCAAACTTACTGAACCACTCAATCTGGGACCTGTGACTGCTGCGGCCCCAGAATATATGCCAGGCCTGACAAAGGAATAATACGGCGCTTGGGGGCCGGGCCTCTAATTCCCGCGTCGAACGAGCATATAACTCAGGGCGCGGCCAGTCGGTCGGCGGATCTCCAATGGTCCTCCAGCCTTATTGGCGCTGCTTCACTCCAACGGCCACAGCAGCCCTAGTTGGACCCGCCCGCAGCCGCCAATTCCTCTGCCGCTTCACCGATACCGTGCGCAGCCGCACGTTCGAGCCAAAGGCGACCTGCCACCGGGTCGCGCTCCCCGGCGAGGCCTTTCAAGAGATAACGTCCGAGCATGAATTGGGCTTGCCCATGCCCGCGTCCGGCAGCGGCGGCGTACCATTTCTGCGCTGCTGCCTGATCGACCGGCAGGCCGTGGCCGGCTCCGTACAGCGCGCCAATCGCAAACATCGCCCCGGCGTGACCGTCGTCGGCGGCCTGCTCAAATAGCTGCATTGCAGCCTCGGGCTCGGGCATGCCGCCGCGCCCATTGAGTAGCATCTCGGCGAGCGCCACGCGTGCGTCGAGCACGCCGGCGTCGGCCGCCCGCGCAAACCACACGCGGGCCTGAGTTGGGTCGGCCGGGACGCCGCGTCCATCCTGGAGGAGGCGGGCATACATATATTGCGCCTCGGCGACGCCTTCGGCCGCGCGCCGCAGCCAGTCTGCCGCTTGCCCCTCGTCCCGGCGAACGCCGACGCCCTTGGCGAAGCAGAGCCCAAGGTTGAATGCCGCGATGAGGTCACCCGATGACGCGGCCGCCTCGAACCATCCGGCAACGCTTGCACCGTCGTCCGGCTCGCCGGCTCCTCCGAGGATAAGATTGGCGAGGTCTGTCTGTGCCTGCTGATTGCCGCCATTTGCGGAAGAACGCAGCCAGCGTGCTCCTTCCTCGACATCCTGAGCCACACCATTTCCCGTCAAATAGAGCGAGGCCAAAGCGCGGGCGGCGTCTTGATGGCCCGCTTCGGCCGCCCGCCGATACCAATTCGCGGCTTCTGCAAAATCCGGCCGCTGCGTCTTCGCATAGCGATCGCCCAGCATATAGGCCGCCTCGATATTGCCGGCCAAGGCTGCACGCCGCATCCACGCCTCCCCGGCAGCGACATCTTGGCCGACGAGTGCGCCGTCAATCAGCGCCAATCCCAATCGGAACTGGGCGGAGGGCAGGCCCTTCTCTGCCGCAGCCTGATAGAGTTGAGCGGCTGCCGCCATGTCGCGTGCTACGCCGAGCCCGTGCTCGGTAAGGACTGCAAGAAGATAGGTCGCGGTCGGCAGGCCGGCGTCGGCCGCGCGTCTCACCTCGTCCGCGATCCTGGCCCTGTTCTCGCGTTTGCCGCGGCGAGCCAGCGACAAGGCAAAGCCCAGGCACCCTTCGGCGCAGCCGGCAGAAGCCGACTTCTCGTACCACCGGTGTGCGGCATCGGGATCGCGCATCGATGCGGGGCCGCTGGTAAGGATATAACCGAGGATCGCCTGTCCCGTGGCCGAGCCTGCCTCGGCCGACTTGGTGGCAAAGTCGAAACCGGCCGTGAAGTCCGGCTTCCCCGGGGAATCAGGTTTGAACAAGTGCTCCGACGGCCCCTTGCCGTCGGCTTCCGCCGTCACCAGCCCGGTGACGTAGAGCGCGGCGAGGAGCGCCTGCGCATCCGCGCTCCCGTGGTTTGCCGCCCGCAGCAGCCATCGCGCGCCTTCCATACGGCTCGGTGGCACACCGGCGCCTTCCAGATAGCAACGCGCGACCCGGTACTCGGCGTCAACGATCCCCGCGCGCGCCGCTTTCGCCATAAGCGGAAAGGCTTCAGCCGCCTTGCCGCCGTCAGCAAGCTGGATCGCCCGACGCAACACCGCCGCCGGGAAGGCCAGACCAGTCAGCCGATCCAGGATTGTCATCGATCCGAGCCTCTGATTCCTCCAGTACTCTAAGGCTCCCGCATCGCCTCCTGGCCGATCGGGAGCATGACGCCGAGAATGTACTTGAGTATCGTGCGCCGACCGACCTTGACGTCGGCGGTCACCGGCATTCCGGGGCTGACGGCGAAACCGGCGGGAACGCCGTGGAGGGCGACCTGGTCGATGGAGATCCGCGTCCGATAGAATGGCTCGGCGTCGGAAGGCAGCATGGCCAGGGAACTGTTCGGATCGCGCGATTGCTCCTGTGCCGAGAAGGAATCCGGGCTGAGTGCCCGCACGGTTCCATGGGCGAGGCCGTATTGCGAATAGGGGAAGGTATCGAACTTGATGACCACCGGGTCGCCGACATGCACAAAACCGCTGCTCCTGCCAACGATGTTTGTCTCGATCTCGAGCGGCGCGTCGGCCGGCACCAGCGTGATAAAGCGCTCCCCTGACTGCATGACCGAGCCGACAGAGACTTTTGCCACCGATTGAACGATGGCGTCTGATTGGCTCTTCAACTCGACCAACTGGTTTCGAAGCTTTGCCTTGTTGAGAAGTTCGCGGGCATCCGAGATCCGCGAGCTCGCCTCCGACAGGCTCTGCGAGACTTCCGCGCGCCAGCCCTGAATGTAGCCGTCGCGCTCGGCGGCCACCGCTGCCTGTTGGCGTTTGGCTGCTTCCGCGGTCTGCTCGGCATTGCCCAGTGACCGGGACATTTCCGCCCGGTTGTCCTCGGCCAGGAGCGTGTTGAGGCGGCTTCCTACCTGCCTTGCCTCGAGCTGCTTACGCATCTGCTCGATCGAATCGGCAACCGTGAGCCGCTGGCGGTAGCCGTCGGCATCCGATTGCGATCGCGAAATCACCGAGCTAAGTTCGTCACGCTGGCGTTCGAAATTCTCCACCTTGGCGTCGTAGACCGCCTTACGTTGCTCGAATATCGACACCTGCAGGGTCCAACTCGGGTCGAGGCCGTTGTAGGTGAACGTCTGGCCGCTGGCCTCGGCCTTCAACCGCGCCACCTCGGCTTCAAGCGTCGAGACCTGCATCGCCAGTGCCGTTTGGTCGGCTGAGGTAAAGGTCGCATCGAGGCGGGCAAGCAATTGGCCAGCTTTGACGCGCTGTCCTTCCCGCACCTCGATCGAGCGGACAATCGCTGTTTCTAGCGGCTGCACGACTATGTTGGGGGATTGCGAGACCACCAGCCCTCTGGTTGTCACGACCTGATCGACCGGTATCAGCCCCGCCAGGGCGATCAGAGCGATGACCAGGCTAGAGACGATCCAGACAATGCCTCGCGCCGCCCGCGGAATAGGCGCATTGGAGACAGCCGTCGACGGCCACTGGAACTCGAGTATGGCCGGCGTCGTCGGATCCTTCGTTTCCTTCCGGTGCCACCGAGGGGGAGGGGCGGTGAGAGAGGTGCTGCTCATCGGTTACCGGACCTGATGCGAATATGAGGCGCGCGACATGATCAAACCAACCGCGGCGGGACAGCGACCGGGCGGCCGTGGCGGCCGTCGAGGTGCCGGTTCTGCTGCGACCACAGCTGGCGATAGAGCGCGCATCGTTCGAGCAGGGTCGCATGCGGCGCAACGTCCAGGACCTTGCCCTGATCCATGACCAGGATGTTGTCGCACTCGGTCAGCGAGGCGAGCCGGTGCGAAACGATGATCATCGTGCGCCCGCTGGCAATGCGCATGAGGTTGGCGCTGACAACCGCCTCGCTTTCCGGGTCGAGTGCGCTGGTCGCTTCGTCCAGGATGAGAATGGTCGGATCGTGGATGAGCGCGCGCGCGATCGCCAGCCGCTGCTTTTGACCGCCTGACAGATTGGGCGAACCTTCCTCGATGTAGGTGTCGTAGCCATTCGGCATCCGCTCGATGAATTCCTGGGCGCCGGCGAGGTGCGCGGCGCGCATGGCATCGGAAAGCGTCAGGCCTGGGCGCCCGGCGATGATGTTGTCTCGGATCGATCCGCGGAACAGAAAGTTGTCCTGGAGGACCACGCCAAGCCCCTGGCGAAGATGGCGCAGGTTGATCTCCTTGAGGTCGACGCCATCAAGCTTGAGGAACCCACTGTAGTCGCGGTTGATCCCTTGCAGGAGGCGCGCGATTGTCGATTTTCCCGACCCGCTGCGCCCAACAATGCCAAACATGCTGCCGGCGGGAATATGGAAGCTGACCCGGTCGAGCGCCGGTGTCTTGGTGGCGATATAGCTAAAGGTCAGGTCGCTGAACGCGACCTCGCCGACCAGCCTGGGTCTCAGGCCGGTGGAATTCGAACTGCTCTCCAGCGGCCGGTTGAGGACGGACGCCGCCTCGCCGATCGCCGCACCGACCTCCTCGTAGTCTTCAACCAGTCGCGCCAGGCCAACCAGCGGCTGCGCCACACGCTGGGCGATCATCATGAAGGCGAACAGGCCGCCGACCATGTAGCCGGTGCGGTCGTTCATCGCGAGATAAGCGCCGATCAGCATGGTGCCGAGCACCATCACGCGTTCGATCGGCGTGACAAGGGTCTGCGGCCAGCTTGCCAGCTGTCCGAAGGCGAGACGCGCCTTTCCCGCTTCCGCCACCCGCTCGTCCCAGAGCGCCTTGCGCTGCGGCTCGAGACCGAGCGCCTTCACCGTCTTTATGCCGACGACAGTCTCGCCGAGCGCCGCCGACTTCCAGGTCTCGGCGTCGACCACCCGCTGGTATCTTCGGCGCAACGGCCTGAGGAAGGCGAGGATGATCAGCATGATCACCACCGCGCAGGCCAGCACGATCCAGGCCAGGGCGGCGTTGATGTAGAACATGACCGGCACCAGCACACACAGTGTGATCATATCCAAGAACGTGCTGAGGAGTTTTCCGGTCAGGAACTCGCGAATGCGATAGACCTGGGCGAGATGATACATCGTCTCGCCGGCCGGATGCCGCTCGAAATAGTCAAGCGGCAGGCGTAACAGCCGGCTGAAGACATGCAGCTGCAGCTTGGTGTCCAGACGGGCGCCGACGACATTGATGATCAGCCGCCGCGCATGGCCAAGCAGTGTCTCGTAGGCGAAAACCACGGCGATCACCGCGGACAAGAGCACCAGCGTCGAGATGCTGTTGAACTGCAGCACCTTGTTGACCACCGTCATGACGATGAGCGGCGGCAGGATGGTAAGGACGCTCAGCGTGAACGAGGCGATGGTGATATCGCGCAAGGCATGGCTTTCGAGACGCACCAGTTCGGCGAGCCAGCGAAGGGTGAAGGGGGCGTCCGCCGCGACATAGGATCGTGTGGGGCGCAGCAGCAGTGCCTCGCCCGTCCAAACCTGCGACAGCCGCAACTCGTCAATGGCGACGGCTTCACCATCTTCGGGTGCATCCGCACTTTTCAGGAAGACGACGTTTCGCTCGGCGCTCGCCCCGGTGAGAAGAGCCGCGCCGCCATCGTTGAACAAAAGGACGACCGGGCCGGAGTCCTGGAAGCGCAAAAGGTGGGACCAGCGGATGCGCACGGCGCGTGACCACATGCCGGCGTCCTGCGCCCACTGCGACAGATCGGCGGCGGCCGGAACCGCGCTCGCGGCCCTGAATTCGTTCGGGTCGAGCTCGACACCGTGATAGCGGGCGGCTCGCAGCATCGCCTTGAGGCGCGGCCCGATCTTGTCGAATTCGGCCGGACCACCAGGGATCCGCGCCATAGTACTTTCGCCGCCCGCCGCGTCGCCTTGCGCAGAACCGGCTTGGATCGGGACCGCCTGGATTTCGGCGTTCACGGGGATGTTCACCATGGCTTTGTCTTCCGGCACGCGAGCGAACTCGACAATTCCCGGGCCGAAGCGCCCTTGCCGAGGGTTTCGATCATGCCGCCACTGTACTCCGAATTGATTCGCCGTGCGACTCTCATGCCAATCCCTGTCCGGGATGTTGAACGCGCGGACCCGCTTTCCAGCGAAGCCCGCGCGCCCGTTTTTAACCCTGACCAGTTATGGTCCAGGTCCATTCGCCGCTCACTCGTGCGGCTTCAAAAGATCCTTCAGGGACGTCTTGACGGCGTGGTCGTTGCTGGCGTAGCCGGCGCCAGGCTTGGTCTGATCCGAGGTGAGATCCGTGCTCGCTCCGGAAGGCTTGTTCTGGTTGTTGCCAGATCCGCTGATTGTCTTGAGGACGTTCAGCAGGTCTGTCGTCACCGAAGTCGCCGCAAGGCTGACCAGTTGGCCGAACGACGCATTCTTGCCGGGATCACTGTTACCGTCAGCCGAGCCGGATTGCAGGAACTGTGTGGTGTCCTTGAGCCCGAGCGTGTTGGACGTGACCGCGGCTTGTCCCCCGTTTCCTTTGCCCTGACCACCGGCAGAGTTGCCCTGTCCCTGATGTCCGCTGTTGTCGGCATTGTTATGGTTCCCGGAATTGCCCGGTGCGGGCTGTTCTCCGTTGCCGTGGCCGTTGTTGCCATGACTACCGGTTCCACCACCATCCGAACCGGTTCCTCCGGTCGGGCCTGTCGGACCTTGCGAGCCCGTTGCGCCAGTCGCACCGGTTGCTCCAGTCGAACCTGTGGCACCAGTCGAGCCGGGGGCACCAGTCGAGCCAGTCGAGCCTGTTGCGCCGGTATCGCCGGTTGCACCCGTGGCACCAGTCGCTCCGGTATCACCAGTTGCACCCGTGGCTCCGGTCGCTCCGGTATCGCCAGTGGCACCCGTGGCTCCGGTTGCGCCGGTGTCGCCAGTGGCACCCGTTGCACCAGTCGCTCCGGTATCGCCAGTGGCACCCGTGGCTCCGGTTGCGCCGGTGTCGCCAGTGGCACCAGTCGCTCCGGTGTCGCCAGTTGCACCCGTGGCTCCGGTTGCGCCGGTATCGCCAGTGGCACCCGTTGCACCAGTCGCTCCGGTATCACCAGTCGCACCCGTGGCTCCGGTTGCGCCGGTATCGCCAGTTGCCCCGGTCGCACCAGTCGCTCCGGTATCACCAGTTGCACCCGTGGCTCCGGTATCGCCAGTGGCACCCGTGGCTCCGGTTGCGCCGGTGTCGCCAGTGGCACCCGTTGCACCAGTCGCTCCGGTATCACCAGTTGCACCCGTGGCTCCGGTTGCGCCGGTGTCGCCAGTTGCCCCGGTCGCACCAGTCGAGCCAGTTGCACCAGTCGAGCCAGTCGCACCGGTCGAGCCTGTGGCACCGGTCGAACCGGTGGCACCTGTCGAGCCCGTTGCTCCGGTCGAGCCAGTCGAACCCGTGGCACCAGTCGAACCTGTTGCGCCGGTCGAGCCCGTGGCACCGGTCGAGCCGGTCGCACCCGTCGAACCCGTGGCACCAGTCGAGCCAGTCGCACCGGTCGCACCGGTCGTGCCAGTCGCACCGGTCGAACCGGTGGCACCTGTCGAGCCTGTCGCACCGGTCGAGCCGGTCGCACCCGTCGAGCCCGTGGCACCAGTCGAGCCAGTCGCACCGGTCGAACCGGTGGCACCTGTCGAGCCCGTGGCACCAGTCGAGCCAGTTGCACCAGTCGAGCCAGTCGCACCGGTCGAGCCTGTGGCACCGGTCGAACCGGTGGCACCTGTCGAGCCCGTTGCTCCGGTCGAGCCAGTCGAACCCGTGGCACCAGTCGAACCTGTTGCGCCGGTCGAGCCCGTGGCACCGGTCGAGCCGGTCGCACC